>NZ_JANQCV010000010.1:0-72895 GCF_024723515.1 Campylobacter sp. W0066.2
CATATATACATAACCTTGATTATTTTTGATATTATATCAAAAAACTTTTTAGGAATATATATGCAAATACAACAAAATAGCCCTTTATTTTATAATAATTTAACAAAAAAACTAAGCTCATTTATACCCATAAAATCAACAAGAAGAAAATTAAGAAATCATATCCAATATAAGTTAGAACACCCTAAAATAGCTAGTTATCTTTCAAGTAACTATATCAATCCTTTTTTAGAAGGAAAAATTCCTCATTTTGATTTTGAAAAAAAACATCATTTTAAAAATGATAAAATCATTTGGCAATTTTGGCACCAAGGTAAAGATCAAGCTTCACCTATGATACAACAATGTTTCAATTCAGTGCAAAGTCAAATGAAAGATGACTACACAATCATCATTTTAGATAAAGATAATATCAAAGAGTATCTTGATTTTCCACCATTTGTTATAGAAAAATTAGAAAATAACTTTTTTGGAGAAAAAACTATAACTTTTTTTTCAGATCTTTTAAGAATATGCTTGCTTGCAACTTATGGAGGTATATGGTGTGATGCAAGCATATTTTTAAGTTCTAAAATTCCTAGTGAGCTTTGTGATAAAGATTTTTTTACCTTTGAAAGATCAAAAACAAAACCTAGTAAAGAAAAATTGAAAAAATTTATCAAAAGTGGATATTTTTCTTATGGATACTTTAACTGGAATGATGATTTTAAAGTTAAAATGCTAAGTAGTTTTATGATAGCCAAAGCAAGCAATACTTTTATTCAAACTCTAAAAGATATTTTAATAAATTATTGGAAAAATGAGCAATCAAGTGAAAATCACTACTATTTTGTACTGCATATCATATTTGAACTTTTAAAAGAACATGGCTTTGCAAATGATACCTATAAAAATATGAGCGATATAGAATGCCATTTATTACAATTTAGCGCCAAAGAAAAATTTAATCCAACTCTTTGGGAAGAAATTCAAAAGCAAAGTTTTTTACACAAACTCACGCATTTTAAATCTATAAAAAAAGATTCAATGATAGATAAAATCATCTTGCAAAGTTGATTTTATCTAAAAATACCTTTTATTTTTTGGCAAATTTTCCAAAGATCATAAGGGATTTTTGTCTGGATAAAAGGTTTGATTATAGGTAATTTTTCCTTTAAATTTAAAGGATCTTTTTTAAATTTTTTAATCATCAAAGCCTTTTTTACATAAAAAGGCAAAAAAGCCTCTTTTATGGCTTGAGAATTTTCACTTTTTTGATCTTTAAAAAATTCTATCAATTCTAAAGCTGTTATCATCCTACTTGCTGCTTTTAAATAGTTTTTTACCTCTTTAGCATTTTCTCCAAAAAATTCATACAAGTCTTTAAAATACTCTGATACATTTGCCTTTGTAACTTTCTTATCATGATTTGATATACTATTTGCCCTCAAACGGCATAAGTACAATCTTTTTGGCAAAATATAAATATTATTAGCACAGCTAAATAAAACCATACCAAAATGAATATCTTCATTGATGATTTTGTTGATAAATTTAAGTTTTAATTGTTTTAAAAATGAAAAATCTATCATACCACCCCAGCTAAACGAGATATCCCTCGAACCTACTTTTATAGCTTGCTTAGCATAGTCTCTTGGAGTGATAGTGCATTCTTGAGTAAAATTAAATACATTCATCCTTGTTTTTTGACCCTTATCTTCTATACCATCATCATAAATACAAGCATGATCAAACCATAATACATCTACATTTTGCATTCTTATAACACACTCTTCTATACAGTTTAACTCCCAATAATTATCAGAATCTAAAAAGATAATATAATCAATCTTTGAAATTTCTAGCTTATCACTCGCTAAAGCATTTTTGTACTTATAAATTTTATAAATATTTTGTGGGTTATTGCCAACAATCTTAAAAACATTTAATTCATTTTCTTGTTCAATATGTTGTATTTCATATTCTCCATAAAAAAATTCTATACCTGTATTTCTTGCACTACTCAAACCACCATTTTTTTTATCAAAAAGAGTTATTCTTTTATCTTTTAAAGTATACTCTTTTGCAATATTGAGTGAGTTTTCATCTGTACTACCATCATTTACTAGTATGATTTCTAAATTAGTATAAGTTTGATTGATTACACTATCTAAACATTCTTTTAGATATTTTTCTACATTGTATATGGGGATTACTACGCCGACCTTTTTCATGCTTTATCTCCAAGTTGTTTTTTTGTTTTTTATAGTTTCAAGATAAATTTGATGATTAATTTCAAGCATATTTTTGCTATTTTCTTCATGGTAAATATGATAAGCTAAAGCACTAAATTTAAGTCTTTTAAATACTCCATCATTAAATAAAAATCTAGCTACAAACTCGCTATCCTCCCTGCCCCAACCTATAAATTTTTCATTAAATCCCTCAATGGCTTCAAAATCACTTTTATAAAAACTCATATTGCAAGTTTTACTGCCTTTAACAAGTTGTGATTTTTTAAAAAATTTCTTAGTTAGTTTTGAAAATTTATATATACATTTAGCTAAAAAAATATTTCTTTGATTTTTAAAACCTTTTTTATCAAATGCCAAACTAAAATCATTTTTGCTTAAAAGTTCTTTGCTTTCATTTTCATTTAAAATAGTTCTTGAGCCTTGCAAAATAGTCTTTAAGCTAGCAAATTTTAAATGATCATTAATGAAGTTTTTCTCTAAAATCATATCCCCATCAATTAAGATAATATATTCGCTATTAGAAGCATTAATTGCCTTATTGCGACTTGCCGCGGCACGAAATCCCTCATCTTCTTGCCAAATATGCTCTAACTTACAAGGAAAATCTTTTTGATAAGCTTGTATAAGCTTGGCTGTATCTTCCCTGCTTCCATCATCAGCTATTAAAACCTCATCTGGTAAAGGCTCTAAGTTTTTAACGCTATCAAGCACTAAAGCAAGTCTTTTTTTTTGATTATAGGTTGTGATAATCAAAGCACAAGTTTTTGGCTTTTGCTTTTTTAACTCATACAATTTCATATATTTAAAAAAAGCTCCAAGTCCATTGCAAGTACTTATGATAAAACCTTTATAGCCATAAAAAATTCCTTTTTTTAAAACATAATTTCTAAAAAAAGTCCAAATTCCTCTTAGCAATGCCTTGCAAACACTACTTTCTTTGTGTAAATTTTGCAAAGCCCAAAGTTTGGAGTATTTTTGAAGCTTATCTAACAAACTATCGATATCATCAAATGCAAAATGCCTCAAACCATTTTGCAATTTAATCTTTTTACTATCTTCATGTAAAATCAAACTCTCATGCACTAAATTTTCATTAAAACTAGTATGGGTTTTATTAAACACCCGCATTACATAATCAGGCCACCACCCACAAGCTTTAATCCACTCTCCATTGTATAAATTTTCTCTTGGTAAGGCTATGATATCTTCTTTATTAGGCTCAATTTGCCCTAATTCTTGTAAAAATTCTTTCTTAGCAAGCTCATCTGCGTCAATATTAAAAATCCAATCATTGCTAGCATAACTTATGGCTAAATTTTTCAAAGGTCCAAAACCTATAAATTTATGTTGATAAATCTTGATATTTTTATAACTTTTACTAAACTCATAAGCAATTTTTAAAGTATCATCATTACTATCATTTTCTATTAAAACTATCTCGCCAAATTCTTGCAAAGACTCCAAGCAAGCCTTTAAGGTTTTTTGAGCATTTTTAATAATCATTATCACACTAATTTGCTTTAAATCCATTTTATATCCTATAAATACAACTCATGATTGTATCTTTTAAATCTCTTATGAAAGAAAAAATACTCATCAGGTTTAAATTTAATCATCTCTTCACAACACTTTGCTTGGTACTTAGTAAGCTCTTCTATACTTGCCTTGCTTGCATCTAAAGCCTTAAAAGTTTTTACAAAAAATTTCTCATCTTTTTGATATACAAAACAAGGTAAAATCATAGCATTTGTTTTTTTAGCAAGCACACTTGCACCTGCTATGAAATTTACTTCTTGATTAAAATATTGTATTTTTACACTTTCACTATCCACTGCATCTTGATCGGTTAAAATTCCAAGCGATCTGCCTTCTTTTAAGGCTTTTAGCATTTTTTTAAGACCACCCTTTTTTTCTATAAGTTCTATGTTAAATTGCGTACGATTTTTACTTAAAATTTTATCCATTATCATACTATCAAGTGCTCTTCCAACTATGGAAATTCCTTGAAATTTAGCCCCAAAAGATAAAGCCAAAAGCTCCCAATTGCCATAATGAGCCGTAGTTACGATCAAAGATCTTTTACTTTGCATTATATTTAGAATTTGTTCCTCATCATCAAAGCAAATTTTATTGATGATTTCTTCTTTGCTTGCATTTTGATTTTTAATAAAATCAATCCCAAATTTAGCAAAATTTTTATAGATATTAAGACTAGTTTCATCACGCCATTTTTGATCTTTTTCAGGAAAGCAAATTTTTAAATTTATATCGATGATTTTGCGGTGTTTATGATTAAGTCTATAAGTAATTAAAGCAACCAAATTTGCAAAAGAGTTTAAAAGTCTTGAAGGTAAAATCTTCACAAGAGCTTTTAATATATAAAAAAGGCTTAAATATACATAATTTATCATTTTTCTAAAAGCTCACACGCAAGTTTAAAAATATCTTTTTCATCGATATTTTGTATGCAAAAATCACTCTTATCTATATGTTTTGAATACAGTATTTTTTTACCTGCATTGATTGTTTTGTTGATATTTGTTTCATAAGCATTTCTTTGACTAGGAGTAGCACCAAAAATCGTTATAGAAGGCTTGTTTAATGCAAAGGCTAAATGAGTAGGCCCACTATCATTTCCGATAATCAAATCATTTGCCTTAGTTAAAGCACAAAGCTCACTTAAGCTTAATTTTGGCGCAAGTTCTATTTTCAAATGCTTTAAATTTAAAACTATATCTTTAGCAAAATTAAACTCATTAACATTACCCCAACCAAGCATGATTTTTGCACTAGTAAAATACTCCAAAAGCATTCTACAAAGTAGTATCAAACGCTCTTTTGGGTAAATTTTATTAGGCATAGATGAGCCTACATGTATGAGTATATTTGGCGCACTTTCACTTAAAGAAAGCCTTTGTTCTAAGCTTTCTTTTAACTCATCATCTACGCTAAAACAACTTTGTTTTAACTCTATGTCGCTATGATCAAAATGCTCATTTAATACATAAGCTACCAAAGAAAGATTACGCACGATAATATTTTCTTCATAATTACACGCAAATTTATGCGTATAAAAATTACTCGCAAAGCTTTCTTTGATACTTTCTTGATCAAAGCCAAAAGTATTAGCACATAAAAATTTACTCACTAAAGCAGATTTAATCAAACCTTGCAGATCAATCACAACATCATATTTGTTTTGCCTAGCTTCAAAAAGCATAGCAAAAACTTCTTTGAATTTTCTATCTTTTAAAGGCAGGGCATAAACTTCATTGATCATTGGATGATCTTGCAATAATCCTGCAAATCTTGCATCTATAAACCAATCAATACTCGCCTTAGGATAATGCTTTTTAATAAATTGTAAAACAATCACCGCATGGATGATATCTCCAAGTGCGGATAATTTAACCAAACCTATTTTCATATACTACTTTATTTTTAAATTTTCTGTTATGATTTTAACAAAGATTTTTTTAAAAAAAGGTTTATCATGCAAGAATATATTTGCGTTTTTGATTGTGAAAGCATTCCTGATATAGAATTGATAAAACATCTTTATGATTTTAACGACGATGATTTAAGCATTAGCAAGCAAGCTTTAGAAAGGCAAAAAGAAGAAAGTGGAAGCGAATTTTTACCCCTACCTTTTCATAAAGTTGTAAGCATTTGTGCGGTAATTGCAGATAAATTTGGAAATTTCATCAAAGTCAATAACATCAAAGGCGACAATGAAAAGCAAATGCTAGAAGAGTTTTTTAACTTCATAGACAAACACCAACCCCGTCTTGTAAGTTTTAATGGCAAAAGCTACGATATGCCTTTACTTGTTATAAGAGCATTAAAATACAATATCAACGCAAGTGCTTATTTAGACGCAAGCGATAAATGGAATAACTACAAAAGTAAATTTGTAGAAAATAAACATTGTGATTTATTAGAATCTTTAGGAAGTTTTGGCCAAAAAGGCTTAAAACTTGACACACTTTGTGCTATGGCAGGACTTCCTGGAAAGTATGATGTGCATGGAAATGAAGTATTAGAACTTTTTTATCAAAACAAATTAGAAAAAATTCACGAATACTGTGAAAGCGATGTGTTAAACACCTATATGCTATTTTTAAAATACGAACTTATCAAGGGCAACTTAACCCAAGAAGATTATCTTAATATTTTAGAAAATTTCAAAGAAGAGCTTTTGCAAAAACATAGCGATAAAAGCTATCAAAAGCCATTTTTAGAAGCCATAGAAAAAGAAAAGAGCAAGTTTTAAATTAATTAAGAAAAGTATATTAAAATAACTATTAATAAATATTATAAATAAGGATAAAAATGAAAATTTTAATCACCGGTGGCGCAGGATATATAGGCTCTCATACTTTAAAACAATTTTTAGAAACAAATCATGAAATTTGTGTATTAGATAATCTTTCAAAAGGTAGCAAAAAAAGTTTAGATGAACTTTCTAAAATCAGACCTTTTAAGTTTTTTGAGCAAGATTTAAGCGATTATGCTGGGATTAAAAAACTTTTCAAAGAAGAAAAATTTGATGCAATTGTGCATTTTGCAGCTAGCATTGAAGTTCCTGAAAGTATGGAAAATCCTTTAAAATACTATATGAACAATACCGCAAATACAAGTAATTTAATCCAAACTTGTTTAGAAACAGGTGTGAAAAAATTCATTTTTTCTTCAACCGCAGCAACTTATGGAGAGCCACTAACTCCTATCGTAGATGAACAAAGCCCATTAGCACCGATTAATCCTTATGGACAAAGCAAGCTTATGAGTGAAAAAGTCCTACAAGATGCTAATATGGCAAATCCTGAATTTAAATACTGCATTTTAAGATACTTTAATGTAGCAGGTGCTTGCATAAGTTATCCTATAGGTCAACGCTATCCAAAAGCTACTTTACTTATCAAGGTTGCTGCTGAAGTAGCCACAGGAAAAAGAGAAAAACTTTATATTTTTGGCGATGATTATAATACTAAAGATGGTACTTGTATTAGAGATTTTATCCATGTTGATGATATTTCAAGTGCGCATTTAGCCGCTTTAGAATACCTAGAAAACAATGAAAGTAATATTTTCAATGTAGGATATGGACATGGTTTTAGCGTAAAAGAAGTTATTGAAACCATGAAAAAAGTAAGCGGGGTGGATTTCACAGTAGAACTTGCACCAAAAAGAGCTGGAGATCCTTCTGTGCTTATTTCAAATGCGGATAAAATCAAAACTCTAACCAACTGGAAACCAAAATATGATGATTTAGAATTAATCTGTAAAAGTGCTTATGAGTGGGAAAAGCAGTGTTAAAAAAACTTTTTTTCATACTCAATACTCATGATAAGAAATTTTTATTTGCTTTGCTAATTTTTTCTATTTTCATAGGATTTATAGAAAGCTTTGCTATTTCTTTGATCATGCCCTTTGTATCAGTGGCGAGTAATTTTGAGCTTTTAGAAAAAAGCTCCTATTTTCAACCTATATATGAGTATTTAAATTTACCAAGTTATAAGATTATTGCTTATTTTGGCTGTATATTAATCGCCTTTTATATTTTTAGAGCTTTTTTAAACGCCTTTTATTTTCATTTGCTTGCGCGTTTTTCTAAAGGGCGTTATCACAGCCTTGCTTGTCGTATTTTTGATAAATACTTACATCTTGAATATGAAAATTTTACTAATAAAAATCAATCAGAACTTTTAAAAACCATCACTCAAGAAGTATTTCATTTAAGCACTTTAATTAGTGCTTTTTTGCTTATGTTAAGTGAAAGCTTTGTGGTGTTTTTGCTTTATACTTTATTGTTAATTATCAACTATAAAATCACCCTAGCTTTAAGTGCTTTTTTACTTTTAAATGCTTTCATTTTAATCAAAATTCTCTCACCCTTGGTAAAAAAAGCTTCCATAGCTAGAGAAGAAGCGATGAAAAATTATTTTGAAATTTTAAATGCAAATTTAAACAACCTTAAAATCATCAAACTCAAAACCAAAGAACAAAGCACACAAAAGCTTTATGAAATTCAAAGTGGGCTTTTTGCCAAAGCAAACATTAGCAATGAAAGCATGTCAAGCATTCCTAGAATTTACCTTGAAGGTATAGGTTTTTGTATGCTTTGTTTTATCGTGGTGTATTTAGTTTTAAGATATGAAAGTGATATTTCCTCTATCTTAGCAACTATTACCATTTTCGTAGTAGCTCTTTATAGGCTTATGCCAAGTGCTAATCGTATCATCACAAGTTATAATGAAATCACATATTATAAAAACTCTTTAGATATTATTTATAACATGCTCAATGAAAAAGAAGAAAAACTAGGCGATGAAAGTATTGATTTTAAAGAAAAAATCGTTTTGAAAAATCTTTTCTTTGCTTATAAGGGTAAGAAAAATTTATTTAAAAATTTAAATTTTGAGCTTAAGAAAAATGAAAAAATCGCTTTTATAGGTAAAAGTGGAAGTGGTAAAAGCACTTTAGTCGATCTTATTATAGGGCTTTTAAAACCAAACGATGGAGCTATTTTTGTAGATGGAATTAAGCTTGATGAGAGCAATATAAAAAGTTTTAGAAGTAAAATTGGCTACATACCTCAACAAATTTATCTTTTTAATGATTCTATTGCTAAAAATATTAGCTTTGGAGAAGAAATAGATGAAGCACTTTTGCATAAGGTAATCAAGCAAGCTAATCTTGAAAGCTTTGTAAATTCACTTGAAGATGGAGTGCATACTAAGGTGGGTGATTCAGGTTCGTTTTTAAGTGGAGGCCAAAGACAAAGAATAGCCATAGCAAGAGCGCTTTATCAACAACCTGAAATTTTAGTTTTAGATGAGGCAACTAGCGCTCTTGATCAAGAAAGTGAAGCAAAAATCATGGAAGAAATCTATAAAATTTCAAAAGACAAAACCCTCATCATCATAGCCCATAGACTCTCAACTATACAAGGTTGCGATAGAGTATTTGAAGTAAATCATGGACATTTAAAGGAACAAGTATGAAAATCACTTTCATTATAGCTACTTTAAATTCAGGTGGTGCTGAAAGGGTTTTAGTTACTTTGGCTAATGAACTTTGCAAACATCATGAAATAAATATTATTAAATTTCATAAAGAAGACTCTTTTTACAAGCTTGATCCAAAAATCAAACTTTTTACCCTAGAACAGTTTGACTTTTCTACTCTTTATAATAAAATAGCCTCACGCATTAAAAAATTCAAAGCCTTAAAACAAGCACTCAAAGACCATAAAAGTGATGTTTTTATCTCATTTTTAGATACCACTAACATCGCTTGCATTTGGGCAAATAAAGGCTCCAATACACCTTTAATCATTAGCGAGCATAGCTCTTATACTTATTTAAAATCTAAAATTTGGAAGTTTTTACGCCGTATAAGTTTTCCTCATGCAAATGCTCTAACTGTGCTAAGTAATGATGATAAAAAATACTATGAAAACTTTGTTAAAAAAGTTATCAATATGCCAAATCCTTGTCATTTTAGTCTTATTAAAGAAAATTTAGAAAAAGAAAATAATGTCATTTTTGTAGGCAGACTTGATCATAATAAAAATGCTTCTATGTTTTTAAAAGCCATAGCAATGCTAGATACAAATTTACAAAAACAATACAACTTTTTCATAGCAGGTGATGGAGAATTAAGACAAGATTTAGAACAAGAAGCCAAGAATTTAAATATCAAGGTTAATTTTTTAGGCAAAGTTGAAAATATGCAAGAGCTTTATAAAAAAGCAAAAATAATCTGCCTTTGCTCTTTCATAGAAGGCTTGCCAACGGTTTTGCTTGAAAGTTTATATTATCAAGTAGCGCGCATTAGCACTAAATACACAAGTGGTCATAAAGATTTAATTGATGATGGAAAAGATGGATTTTTAGTAGATTTAGATGATGAAAAAGCTTTAAGCGAAAAACTTGCACTTTTAATGCAAGATGAAAATTTAAGAAAAACACTAGCGCTTAATGCACAGCAGCGATGTAAAGATTATGAAGTGGCCAATGTAGCACAAAAATGGCTTGATTTGATCAAAGAAGTAAGGGTTTAATATGAAAAAACTAGCAATTTTTATTTATTCTTTAGGAAGCGGTGGTGCTGAAAGGGTTGTATCTACGCTATTGCCTGTGTTAAATTTAAGATATGAAGTACATTTGATTTTAATGAACGATAAAATATCATATGATATTCCTGAGGTTAATATCCACTACCTTGAAAAATCAAGTCCAAGCGAAAGTAACTTAGCTAAATTTTTAAAACTACCCTTGCTAGCTATGAAATACAAAAAGCTTTGTGAAGATTTAAAAATCAATTTACAATTTGTATTATTAAATAGACCTAATTATATTGCTTTAATGGCAAAATCTCTAGGACTTAAATCAACCCTTATTATTAATGAATGTACTACTCCAAGTGTGCTTTATAAACATAATAATCTAAATTCTTTTATCAATAAATTTCTTATTAAAAAACTTTATAATAAGGCAGATTTAATCTTAGCAAATTCTATAGGAAACAAAGAAGATTTAATACAAAATTTCAACATAGAAGCAAAAAAATGTGATATTTTATACAATGCCATAGACTTAGAAAGCATTATAGAAAAATCCAAAGAAGCAATTGACTTTAAAGATCCTTTTATACTAAGTGTTGGCAGACTTGATCATGGTAAAAATCATGCTATGCTTATAAGAGCTTATGCAAAAGTTAAAACTGATTTAAAATTAGTCATTTTAGGCGAGGGTATTTTAAAAGATGAGCTTTTAGCTTTAATAGAAACTTTAAATTTAAAAGACAAAGTCTTTTTACTAGGTTTTGATAAAAATCCTTATAAATACATGAGTAAATGTGACTTTTTTGCTTTTGCTTCAAGTTTTGAAGGTTTTTCCAATGTTTTAATCGAATGCCTAGCTTGCAATACTGCCGTACTTTGCACTGATCATAAAAGTGGTGCAAGGGAGTTATTTTTAAATGATGAGTTTGGACTTTTAGTAAAAGTAGATAATGAAAAAGCCATGCAAGAAGGTTTAGAGAAAATATGCAATGATGAAGCATTAAAAGCTTCATATAGACAAAAGGCTTTTTTGCGTGCAAAAGAATTTGATAAAATTAGCATAGCAAAGCAATTATTTGAATTTTTCAACAAGGCATAAAATGAAACTACGACAAAATTTCACGGATAATAATTCTATAAAATATACCTGTATTTTAATCCTTATAGCCTTTGCTTTTAGTGTTTTGTGTAG
The DNA here is from genome assembly GCF_024723515.1 of Campylobacter sp. W0066.2. Classification (NCBI taxonomy): domain Bacteria; kingdom Pseudomonadati; phylum Campylobacterota; class Epsilonproteobacteria; order Campylobacterales; family Campylobacteraceae; genus Campylobacter; species Campylobacter sp. W0066.2. Next base: position 11,498 of record NZ_JANQCV010000010.1, read on the forward strand.
ATTATACTGGGTAGCTTGGGCAAGTGAGTTTTATGAGTTTTTCTTTAATGATCAACTCATGATTACTACTAATGATGGCTATGCTTTTGCAGAAGGTGCAAGAGACATGATAGCAGGTTTTCATCAACCCAATGACTTATCTTATTTTGGAAGCTCACTTTCTACTTTGACTTATTGGCTTTATAGTATTTTGCCTTTTAGCTTTGAAAGTATTATTTTATATATGAGTACTTTTTTTGCTTCTTTGATTGTTGTGCCTATTATATTAATCGCAAGAGAGTATAAACTCACTACTTATGGCTTTATAGCAGCCTTACTTGGAAGCATTGCAAATAGTTATTATAACCGCACTATGAGTGGGTATTATGATACAGATATGCTAGTATTAGTTTTACCAATGCTTATTTTGCTTACCTTTATACGCTTAACTATTAATAAAGACATTTTCACCCTACTTTTGAGTCCGGTTTTTATTATGATTTATTTATGGTGGTATCCATCAAGTTATTCTTTAAATTTTACTATGATAGGACTTTTTGGACTTTATACTTTAGTATTTCATAGAAAAGAAAAAATTTTTTATCTAGCTATTGCTTTGATGATCATAGCTTTAAGTATGCTAGCATGGCAATATAAGCTTGCTTTGATTGTATTATTATTTGCTATTTTTGCTTTTAAAGAAGAAAAAATTAATTTTTATATGATTTGGGCTTTGATTTTTATTAGCATTTTGATATTACATTTAAGTGGTGGTTTAGATCCCGTTTTATATCAACTTAAATTTTATGTTTTTAAAGCTTCTGATGTGCAAAATTTAAAAGATGCTGCCTTTATGTATTTTAATGTTAATGAAACTATTATGGAAGTAAATACTATCGATCCTGAAGTATTTATGCAAAGAATTAGCTCTAGTGTTTTAGTATTTATCCTTTCTTTTATAGGTTTTATCTTACTTTGTAAAGATCATAAAAGCATGCTTTTAGCTCTACCTATGCTTGCACTAGGTTTTATGGCTTTAAGAGCTGGACTTAGATTTACCATTTATGCAGTTCCTGTAATGGCTTTGGGTTTTGGGTATTTTTTATATGCATTTTTTAATTTTTTAGAAAAAAAACAAATCAAACTTAGCCTAAGAAATAAAAATATCTTACTCATACTCATTGCATTTTTTAGTATAAGCCCTGCTTTGATGCATATTTATTATTATAAATCCTCTACTGTTTTTACTTCTTATGAAGCTAGTATTTTAAATGATTTAAAAAATAAAGCTCAAAGAGAAGATTATGTCGTTGCTTGGTGGGATTATGGTTATCCAATACGCTATTATAGCGATGTAAAAACCTTAATCGATGGTGGAAAACACCTAGGAAAAGATAATTTTTTCTCATCTTTTGTCTTAAGCAAAGAACAAATTCCAGCAGCCAATATGGCAAGACTTAGCGTAGAATACACTGAAAAATCTTTCAAAGAAAACTACCCTGATGTTTTAAAAGCTATGGTTAAAGATTATAACCAAACAAGCGCTAAAGATTTTTTAGAAAGTTTAAATGATAAAAATTTTAAATTTGATACGAATAAAACTAGAGATATATATATTTACATGCCTTATAGAATGTTGCGTATCATGCCTGTGGTGGCACAATTTGCAAATACAAATCCTGACAATGGAGAGCAAGAAAAAAGTTTATTTTTCTCCCAAGCTAATGCTATAGCTCAAGATAAAACTACAGGCTCTGTTATGCTTGATAATGGGGTAGAAATTATTAATGATTTTAGAGCTTTAAAAGTAGAAGGTGCGAGCATACCTTTAAAAGCTTTTATCGATATAGAATCTATCACTAATGGCAAATTTTATTACAATGAAATTGATTCAAAAGCTCAAATTTATTTGCTCTTTTTAAGAGAATACAAAAGCTTTGTAATTTTAGATGAAAGTCTTTATAATAGTGCTTATATACAAATGTTTTTATTAAATCAATACGATCAAGATTTATTTGAGCAAGTCACTAATGATGCAAGAGCAAAAATTTATAGGCTAAAAAGATGAAAATAGGAATTTTAACCCATAGTGCAATGAGTGTGTATTATTTTCGCCTTGCACTCATTAGAGCTTTAGAAAAAAACAATCATGAAGTTGTAATCATCACTCCAAAAGATGATTTTGCTATTAAATTACAAGAGCTAGGCTATAAGGTTTACTTTTATGATTTAGCTAGATCAAGTGTTAATCCTTTAATTGTTTTTAAAAATCTACTTAGTTTAAAAAATACACTCAAAAGTTTAAATTTAGATCTTTTACAAACAAGTGCTCACAAAAGCAATACAACAGGTATTATAGCGGCTAAAATGGCGAGCATTAAATATACTTTTGGTTTGGTTGAAGGCTTAGGAAGTTTTTACATAGATGATGATTTTAAAAGCAAATTAGTAAGAATGAGCATTAATTTACTTTATAAAATTTCTTTTAAACTTGCTAATGGTTTTATTTTTGTCAATGAAAGCAATGCTTTATTTATGAAAAATTTAGGCTTAAAAGAAGAAAAAATCAAAATCATCAAATCCGTAGGGCTAAATTTAAAACAATTTTTACCTTTAAAAATTAGCACAGAAGAAAAACAAGTTTTTTTAAAAGAACACAACATGCCTGATAAACCCATCATTTTAATGATTTCAAGAGCACTTTGGCATAAAGGAATTAAAGAATTTTATGAGGCAAGCCAAATTTTAAAAGATAAGGCAAATTTTGTTTTAGTGGGTGGAAGAGATGATAATAAATCTTGTGCTCCGCTAGAATTTTTAAACTCAAGTGATGTTTTTTATCTTGGCGCAAGAAGTGATATTGCACATTTAATAAATTTATGCGATATATTTGTTTTACCAAGTTATAAAGAAGGCTATCCAAGAACGGTTTTAGAAGCACAAGCTTGTAAAAAAGCATGTGTGGTAAGCGATGCTGAGGGTTGCATTGAAGCAGTGGATAATGCCATAGATGGTTTAATTTGCAAATGCAAAGATAGTAAAGATTTAGCTGAAAAAATTGCAGTTTTATTAGAAGATAAAAAACTAAAAAATACTTTAGCACAAAATGCTTTTCTTAGAGCGCAAAATTATGATGAAAATATCATAGCTTTGAAATATCTTGACTTTTATAGGGGTTTTATAAATGTATAAAAATGGTTTAAAGCGTGTTTTTGACTTTTTTTTGGCTTTGATTTTGTTGATTGTTTTTTCACCCTTTATAGTGCTTATTGGCATTGTTTTAAAAATCGTTCAAGGAAGTGTGCTTTTTAAACAAGCAAGACCAGGATTAAATGAAAAAATTTTTTATATTTACAAATTTAAAACTATGAGTGATGAAACCGATGAAAATGGAGAATTACTTCCTGATGAATTACGCTTAAAGCCTTTTGGTAAGCTAGTTAGAAGCTTGAGTTTAGATGAATTACCACAGCTTTTTAATGTATTAAAAGGCGATATGAGCTTCATAGGCCCAAGACCTTTACTTGTAGAATACTTGCCCTTATACAATCAAGAACAAAAAAAACGCCACGATGTAAGACCGGGCATTACAGGTTGGGCACAGATCAATGGACGCAATGCTATTTCTTGGGAGCAAAAATTTAAATATGATGTAGAATATGTGCAAAATTGCTCTTTTTTATTTGATCTTAAAATCTTTTTTATGACCATTGTTAAAGTTCTAAAAAGAAGTGGGGTTAATAAAGAGGGGGTAGCTACAACGGATAAATTCAATGGACACAACTAAAAGTATTTATATATATGGTTCTAGTGGGCATGGTTTAGTCTGTGCTGATGTGGCTAGAAATTTAGGATATGAAAAAATCATCTTTTTGGATGATAATAAAGGCTTAAAATATCACTCCAACTTAGAAAAACACGATATGTTTATTGCTATTGGTGCAAACTCTATTAGAGAAAAACTTTTCAAAAAAGCAAAAGATGATGGATTTAGATTAGTAAATTTGATACACAAAAGTGCTATTATTAGCTCAAGTGCTTTTTTAGATGATGAGGGTATTTTAATCATGCCAAATGTCGTAGTTAATGCTAAAGCTAGCATTGCAAAAGGTGTGATTTTAAATACTGCTTGTGTGATTGAGCATGAGTGTTTTGTAGATGAGTTTAGCCATATTAGCGTTGGAGCTAAACTAACAGGAAATGTAAAAATAGGAAAGCGTTGTTTTTTGGGAGTTAATTCAAGCGTTATTCCTTGTATGAGTTTAAATGATGATATAACCTTAGGCGCAGGAGCAGTTGTGGTTAAAAACTTAACTTCTAAAGGTATTTACGCCGGAGTTCCTGCTAAGAAAATAAAGGAGGTAAAATGAGATTTTTTCTATCAGCACCACATATGAGTGGAAAAGAATTAGAATACATACACAAAGCTTTTGAAAGTAATTATATAGCACCTTTGGGTGAGTTTGTTAATGCCTTAGAACAAAGTATTAAAGATTATACAAAAAGCTCTAACGCACTTGCTCTAAATGCAGCTACTGCAGCTATTCATTTAGCTTTAAGAGTTTTGGGTATTAAAGAAGGTGATGTAGTTTTAGCTTCAAGTTTTACTTTTATTGCTTCAGTAGCGCCTATTTCTTACATGAATGCTACGCCTGTGTTTATTGATTGTGATGAAACTTATAATTTAGATGTCAATTTATTAAAAAAAGCTATCAAAGAAAGTCCTAAAAAGCCAAAAGCTCTCATTTTAACACACCTTTATGGCAATGCTTCTAAAATGGATGAGATTGTCCAAATTTGTAAAGAAAATGAGATTTTTTTAATCGAAGATGCTGCTGAAGCTTTGGGAAGTTTTTACAAAAATAAAGCTTTAGGTACTTTTGGGGATTTTGGAGTATATTCTTTTAATGGTAATAAAATCATCACAACAGGTGGTGGTGGCATGCTTGTGAGTGAAAATCATGCTAATCTTGAAAAAGCAAGATTTTATAGCACTCAAGCTAGAGAAAATTGTCTTCATTATGAGCATAAAGAATATGGCTACAACTATAGAATGAGTAATATCTTAGGTGCAATCGGCACTGCTCAAATGGAAGTTTTAGAAGAAAGAGTAAGTAAAAAGCGTGAAATTTATAGCTGGTATAAAGAATTTTTAAGTGGGACTTTTACTTTTTTAGATGAACTTGAAAATACCAAGTCAAATCGCTGGCTAAGTACTGCTTTACTTGATTTTGATTTAAATAAACTTAATACTTATGAAAAACATTGTATATGTGAAAATAAAAATGTTCAAATTCAAGATAAAATTTTAAAAATCATACAAGTTTTAAAAGATAATAAAATCGAAAGTCGCCCGCTTTGGAAACCAATGCATTTACAAGAACTTTACAAAGGTTGCGATGCTTACTTAAATGGCAATAGTGAGTTTTTCTTTAGCAATGGAATTTGCCTTCCAAGCGCAACTACTATGAGTAAAGCCGATGTAGAGGAAGTTTCTACTTTAATCTTAAACACCTTAAAGGACTAAGATGGATTATAAAAGCAAACGCTTAGGTTTTTTCCTAGGCGCTGATATTTTACTTTTTGTTATAAGTATTTATTTGTCTTTTTCTTTACGCTTTAGTGCAGACATTCCAAGTGAATTTTATGAAGGTATGTTTAAAAGTGCAGTGATTTTGATTTTACTTAAAATCATTTTTCTAGCATTTTTTAGAATTTATCAAGTTGCTTGGAGATTTTTCTCACTTAATGAAGCGCGTAAATTAGTTATTGCTTTAGCTTTGGCTGAGCTTGTATTTTTAGCAATTTATTATTTTTATGATGATTTTTTTAATCCTTTTCCAAGAAGTGTTATAGGAATAGACTTTGTTTTATCTTGTATGCTAATTGGAAGTTTGCGTATAAGCAAAAGAATGATAGTTGATTTTAGAAAGCCAAAATACAACGAAGAACACCCTTGTATAGTAGTTGGCGCCACTTCAAAGGCTTTGCATTTATTAAAAGGAGCTAAAGAAGGAAGCTTAGGACTTTTCCCTGTAGCTGTAGTAGATGAGCGTAAAAACTTAATAGGTACTTATTGTGATAAATTTATAGTTGAAGAGAAAGAAGCTATTAGAAAATATACCGCTGAAGGTATTCATACTGCTATCATTGCTTTAAAACTTGAGCAAGAAGAGCTCAAAAAGCTTTTTGATGAACTCATTGCTTATGGGATTAATGATATAAAACTTTTTTCTTTTACACAAAATGAAGCAAGAGATATAAGCATTGAAGATTTATTAGCACGCAAGCCAAAAGATTTAGATAATGCTTGTGTGATTGATTTTATCAAAGATAAAGTAGTTTTAGTTAGTGGAGCTGGTGGAACAATAGGAAGCGAGCTTTGCAAACAATGCGTTAAATTTGGTGCAAAACATTTAATCATGCTTGATCATAGCGAGTATAATTTATATAAAATCAATGAAGAATTAAGCTTGCATAAAGAAAAAATCGAGCCTATTATGATGAGTATATTAGACAAAGAGGCTCTAGAAAAACTTTTACAAGAAAAAAATATAGATTTGATTTTACATGCAGCAGCTTATAAACACGTGCCTTTGTGTGAGCAAAATCCACATTCAGCTATTTTAAATAATATCATAGGTACTAAAAATTTAATCGATCTTGCAAAAACTTACAAGGTTGCTAAATTTGTTATGATAAGTACTGATAAAGCTGTAAGACCAACTAATATCATGGGTTGTACAAAAAGAATTTGTGAGCTTTATGCACTAAGTTCAAGTTGTGAAAATTTTGAAGTAGCTTGTGTGCGTTTTGGTAATGTTTTAGGATCAAGTGGAAGTGTTATACCTAAATTTAAAGCTCAAATTGCAGCTAATGAACCACTTACTCTTACTCATCCTGATATAGTGCGTTATTTTATGCTAGTGGATGAGGCTGTGCAACTTGTTTTACAAGCTGCAGCTATTGCTAAAGGCGGAGAATTATTTGTACTTGATATGGGTGAGCCCGTTAAAATCATGGATTTAGCTAAAAAAATGCTTTTACTTTCTAATAAAAAGCTAGAAATTAAAATCACCGGACTAAGAAAAGGTGAAAAACTTTATGAAGAACTTCTAATCCATGAAGATGATTTAAAGACTCAATATGAAAGTATATTTGTTACCACTAGTGAAATTAAAGATTTAAAAATTTTAAATCAAGAAATAGAAAAATTACTCCAAAGCAAAGATCCTGCAAAAGTTTTAAAGGAAATTGTGCCTGAATTTAATCACAATAAAAATGGAGAGTGATTAAATTCTAATTTTATTTTAAAATGGTATAATATAAACTTTTAATTGATTAATAAAAATAAAAACGATACAATTACACTTTTATGTAATTACATCAAGACAAAGGAAAAAAAGTGAAGTTATTAGTAGTTGATGATAGTTCTACCATGAGAAGAATAATCAAAAACACTCTTGTAAGATTAGGTCACAAAGATGTTTTAGAAGCTGAACATGGAGTTGAAGCTTGGGATTTGCTTTCACAAAATGATGATATTAAAATTTTAATTACTGACTGGAATATGCCTGAAATGAACGGCTTAGAATTAGTAAAAAAAGTAAGAGCGGAAGAAAAATATGCTGATATGCCTATTATCATGGTAACTACAGAAGGTGGTAAGGCAGAAGTTATCACAGCTTTAAAAGCAGGTGTAAATAACTATATTGTAAAACCTTTTACACCTCAAGTATTAAAAGAAAAACTTGAAGATGTTTTAGGAACAAACGAAGGCTGATTATAAGTTTTTATGCAAACACATTATTACGAACTTTTTTTTCAAATAGATAAGGAATATTTAGATTTATTCCTTGATCTTGTTTTTTCTCTAGATATAGATGCCATAGAAGAAAAGAATGATGGTGTTTATATACGATCAGAAGAAGATATAAAACTCATTCAAATAGCCTTGCAAAGCTTTCATCAAAAATTATGTGAAAAATTTAACACTAAGATTTATTTTCATTCTACTTTAGAAAAAAAAGAAAATAAAAACTGGATAGAAGAGTATAAAAAAGGCATACAAGCTTTAACTATTGACAATATCCACATTCACACGACTTGGCAAGAAGCTATACAAGATAAAATCAATATCATTATAGACCCTGCCCTAGCTTTTGGCTCAGGACATCATGAAAGCACTTACACTTGTATAGAATTTTTACAAAAATACACAGATGATTCTAAATTTTGCTTAGATGTAGGCTGTGGAAGTGGGATTTTAAGTATCATCATGGCAAAGCTTGGAGCTAAAGTGCAAGCTTGTGATACAGACGAGCTAGCCGTAGTTGCAAGCAAGAAAAATGCAAAATTAAATCAAGTTAGCTTTGATGATATTTGGGTAGGTTCTATTAATAAAAGCTTACATAAATATGATATAGTTGTGGCAAATATCATTGCTGATATTTTAATCATACTAGAAAAAGATCTTAAAGAAAAAACCAAAGAAGGTGGAATTTTAATCTTATCTGGTATTTTAAACAAATATGAAGAAAGAATTAAAGATAAATTCAAAGATTTGACTTTGTTAGAATGTAAACACAAAGGAGAGTGGTTGAGTTTAGCTTACAAAAAGGAAATAAAATAATGAATAAAAAACCAAACGAACCAAAAGATAATCCAAACAATAATAGCTTTTTCAATAAAAACCCTATTTTTATTTTCGCTATTTTTACCATTGTGATGATTCTTTTATTTAAAGGATTTTCAGATGATGGTAGCATGGGTATTATGGGCGGAGAAAATACCAAAAAAGTTACTTATTCTGAATTAAAAACTTTAATTGAAAACAATCAAATTGCCCAAGTTAACATAGGTCAAACTACCATAAAAGCAGTATCTAAAGCAGGAAATATGGTATATATTACCAAAAAAGTTCCAAATGATGCTACTTTTGTGCCTTTGCTTGATTCAAAAGGCGTTTCTTATGGAGCTTTTAACGAGAGTAATTGGTTTATAGATATCTTACTTTCTTGGGTTTTACCGGTATTTATTTTCTTTGGCATATGGATGTTTTTAGCTTCTCGTATGCAAAAAAATATGGGCGGATCTATACTTGGTATAGGAAGCTCTAAAAAGCTTGTAAATTCAGAAAAACCAAAAGTTAAATTCAATGATGTTGCAGGTGTTGAGGAAGCAAAAGAAGAAGTTAAAGAAATAGTTGATTTTCTAAAATATCCTGAAAGATATATCAATCTTGGAGCAAAAATTCCAAAAGGACTTTTGCTTGTAGGCCCTCCAGGTACGGGTAAAACTTTACTTGCAAAAGCAGTGGCAGGCGAAGCTGATGTACCATTTTTTAGCGTCTCAGGTTCATCTTTCATAGAAATGTTTGTGGGTGTTGGAGCTAGTAGGGTTAGAGATTTATTTGAAAATGCTAAAAAAGAAGCTCCAGCTATTGTATTTATAGATGAAATTGATGCTATAGGCAAATCACGTGCAGCAAGTGGCATGATGGGTGGAAATGATGAAAGAGAGCAAACTTTAAATCAACTTCTAGCAGAAATGGATGGCTTTGGTACTGAAAGCTCGCCAGTAATCGTACTAGCAGCGACAAACCGTCCTGAAGTCTTAGATGCAGCATTACTTAGACCGGGACGTTTTGATAGACAAGTTTTAGTAGACAAGCCTGATTTTAAAGGCAGATGTGATATTTTAAAAGTTCATATGAAAGATATTAAAATTTCACCTGAAGTAAAAGTAGAAGATATCGCAAGATTAACAGCAGGTCTAGCGGGTGCTGATTTAGCAAATATCATTAACGAAGCAGCTTTACTTGCAGGTAGAGATTCTAAAAAACATGTGGAACAAAAAGACTTAGTTGAAGCAGTAGAAAGAGCTATAGCAGGACTTGAAAAAAAATCGCGTAGAATTAACGATAAAGAGAAAAAAATCGTAACTTATCATGAATGTGGTCATGCTTTAATCGCTGAAACCACAAAAGGTGCCAAAAAAGTAAGTAAAGTTTCTGTTATACCGCGTGGTTTAGCAGCTTTAGGATATACACTCAATACCCCTGAAGAAAATAAATTTTTAATGCAAAAACATGAGCTTTTAGCTGAAGTTGATGTGCTTTTAGGAGGACGCGCGGCTGAAGAAATTTTCATTAAAGAAATTTCAACTGGTGCAAGCAATGACCTTGAGCGTGCAACTGATATCATAAAAGCTATGATTTCTATGTATGGTATGAGTGAAATCGCGGGTTTAATGGTGCTTGAAAAACAAAGAAATACATTCTTAAGCGGCGGACAAACTATCAAAGATTATTCTGATAAAATGGCTCAAGATTTAGATGAGTATGTGAAGAAAACCTTAGATGAACGCTATGCGGGTGTAAAAGAAATTTTAAAAACTTATAGCGGTGCTATAGAAGTAATGGTACAAGCACTCTATGAAGAAGAAACTATTGATGGTGCTAAAGTAAGAGAGATTATTAAAAACTATGAGGAAGAAAATAATCTTCCAACGCGCTTAGAAGAAAAAGAGCAAGAAGCTACTAAGGATAACTAATGAAAACAAATTTTATTGCAAAGGCTGGCTGGAATTTACTCATAGTTCTAGCTATAGTTTTTGCAATAGCTCAATTTATATGGGGATTTTCTTGGCTTTTATGGTGTATTTTTATACTTTTTGCTTGTCTTTTTAAAACTAGTAAAATCGATTATATAGCAGATCCAAATACTATCATAGCTCCTATAGAAGGAAAAATAAAAAGTATTAAAACAAGCTCATATAAAGAGCTTGGTGAATGTATAGAAGTACAAATTATAAACAATATCATTCATCAAGGCAATATCATAGCTCCACTTGATATGGATATAGAAGAAACTAGACTAAGACACGGACTTTTTTTATGTCCATTTATGAAAAATACAAATTTAATGGGTGAAAGAATGCTATTTTTAGCACGCTCTAAAGGCAAACAATGGGCATTACGTATCATTTTTGGTGCTTTAAATAGAAAAACTCATATTGATGATTTTGGTCATCATTTAAACCATGGGCAAAATATAGGTTTTATGTTTGATGGCAGTGTGAGTTTATTGCTTCCAAAAGATACTAGAATTTGCGTAAATGAAAATGACAAAGTACGCATTGGTGCATTGATAGGGTATTTAAATCCATGAATTTTAAACTAATTTATATTTTACCTAATCTTTTTACAGCTGCTTCCATATTTTTAGGCATTATTTCAGTGATTGCTTCTATTAATCAAAACTTTGATAAAGCATTAATTTATATCATTTTATCATTAATTTGTGATGGTTTAGATGGTCGCGTTGCAAGAGCTACTAATTCTACTTCTAAATTTGGAGTTGAGTTTGACTCACTAGCAGATCTAATAGCCTTTGGCGTAGCACCTGCTATGCTTTTTTATATGAGCATAGGTTATGAATATGGTCGTTTTGGCTCATTAATAGCAGGCTTATTTGTAGTTTTTGGCGCTATACGCTTAGCAAGATTTAATGTCACCACAGGCACTTATGAACCTTCAGTTTTTATAGGACTTCCTATACCAACAGCAGCAGTTGTAAGCGCTTTATGGGTTAGTGCTTATTTATATTATGATTTTTTGCGTGATTTTTCTTTGATGATAGTATGCATTCAAATGCTTTTAGCTTTTTTAATGGTAAGCAATATAAGATATCCAAGCTTTAAAAAAATCGATTTAAAACGCGCAAATGTTTTAAAAGTATTAATCCTTTTAGTAATCTTATTTTCCATGCTTTATTTGTATTTTTTAGAAAGTGCATTAATCGTTGCAAGTTTATATGTACTTTATGGAATCATTCGAAGCTTTTTTACCCTAGCCCGTAAATTTAAAAAAGATTAAAATTTTATTTTCACTTTACTTTTTGATAATATACTTCTCATTATTTTTCAAAAAGGAGTAAAAATGAATAAAAACAAATTATTCAGACAAATTCACATTTACATTAGCTTATTTTTCTTGCCACTAGCATTTTTATATGCTGTTACTGGTTTTGCTTATATAGCTGGTTTTGATGGAGAAAGCGGGGCTAAAATTCAAAGTCAAAAAGTTCAAGCCATTATCCAAGAAGGTGCTGAAGCTGAATTTTTAATTAATTTTTTAAAGAAAAATAACTTAAAACTTCCTTCATCTTTAGAGCCAAAGCTTAACAAAAAAGGTGATGGTATAGAGCTTGGCACTATAAGCTATACTGCAAGTATTATTAAAATAGATGAAAATAACTATGAAATCATCACAAAAGATAGAAGCTTACTTGGAAATATGATTTTACTTCATAAAGACAAAGGTATGTGGTATTTTTCTGTGCTTGGACTAGCTTTTGCACTTGCTATGATAATCCTTTATATCTCAGGACTTTTAATCACTATCATAGCTATACGCAAAGACAGAGGCAAACAAATCGCAGTTTTAGGTGCTGGTTTTGTTATAACTTTAATCATAGCTTATCTTAGTGTATAAATTTAAGGTATATCTTATAAACAATAAGATATACTTTCCCTTTTAATACGGACAGATGGGTGAGTGGCTGAAACCACACCCCTGCTAAGGGTGCAGATCTTAACGGGTCTCGAGGGTTCAAATCCCTCTCTGTCCGCCACCTTATTCCTCTCATCTATTTTAATAATTTTTATTGTTATAATTAATACTATCAAACTTAATAAATCTAAAGGCAAGTTCACATACTATGCAATTTATGCTTCTATTGATTTGAAATCTTTTTACGCTTCAGCTGAATGTATTTTAAGAAATCTAGATCCTTTAACAACTAATCTTATTGTAGCAGATAAAGCAAGAACAGATAAAACCATCATACTAGTAGTTTCACCTGCACTAAAAACTTACAATATACCTGGCAGATTAAGGCTTTTTGAGTTTAAACAAAAAATCCATTCAATCAATCAAGAAAGCTCAAAAGCACTGCTTTAAAGCTAAAAGTTTTGATACATTAGAACTTGAAAATGATTTAAATTTAGAACTAAATTACATCATCGCTAAACCTAGAATGGCAACTTATATAGAATTTAGCACAAAAATTTACAGCATTTATTTGAAGTATTTTGATGCAAAAGATATCCATATATACTCTATTGATGAAGTTTTTATCGATCTTAGTTCTTATCTTGAAAAATACAAACTATCAGCTTATGAGTTACTTACTAAGGTTTTACTTGATATTTTGCATACAAGTAAAATCACCGCAACAGCAGGTATAGGCACAAATTTATACTTAGCTAAAATTGCTATGGATATACTCGCTAAAAGACAAAAAGTAGATGAAAATGGCTTGCTTATAGCCTTTTTAGATGAAAAATTATATAGATATAAATTATGGCAGCACAAACCTTTAAAAGATTTTTGGCGTATAGGTAAAGGTATTGCCTTAAAACTTGCAGATTTAAACATTCATACTATGGGAGATCTTGCAAGATTTTCTTTAAAACATTAAGACTTGCTTTATAAACACTTTGGTGTTAATGCTGAATTATTAATCTATCATGCATGGAGCGTTGAAACTTGCACGATGAAAGATATTAAAAACTACAAATCACAAAATCACTCTAAAGTCATGACTAAGGTTTTGCCTTTTGCATATGATAGCATTCAAGCAATGAAAGTTTTAAAAGAACTTGTGGATCATTTAGTATTTGAACTTATACAAAATAACCTTAAAACAAATCATATCACGCTAGATATACAATATGATAAAAGTAATTTAGAAAATTCAAGTCGTTTAGCTTCTTATAAAGGAGCTGTTGCTAAAGATAATTATGGAAGAGCTATACCTAAAAATGCTCATGGAAGTATAAATTTAGAAAATTTCACCCATTCTTTAAAAATCATCAATAAAAAAGCCTTAGAACTTTTTTGCAAAATCAGCGATAAAAACTTAAGCATTAGAAAAATCAGCCTAAGTTTAAACAATATCACAGATAAAGCTCAAGAAAATTTCCAAGAATTAAATTTATTTAGTGATTTTAATGCAATTTTGCAAGAAAAAAATCAACTTGAAAAAGAAGAAAAGCTCCAAAAAGCAAGACTTCAAATCATGCAAAAATTTGGTAAAAAGGCTATTTTAAAAGCTTCAAGCTTAGATAATGAAACTAAAGAAATTACTTCTTTAATAGGAGGTCATAATGCATGATGATTATAAAGATATAATAGATATAAAATATCAAAAATCAAAACAATTCCCACCAATGCCAAGAGAAAAAAGAGCGGCGCAATTTGCTCCATTTTTAGTGCTAAATGGTTTTAGTAAAGCGATTTTAAAAACGCAAAAAGATATGGAAAAAGCATTAGAAAATAGCAAATATCAAGAAGAAAGCTAAGTTCTTCTTGATAAAATTTTATTTTATATTAGAGTATTTTTCAAACTCTCCACTTTCATCGATTTCATTACCATAAAGTTTATGTAATTCATAGTAGTATTTTACAAATTCCTTACACTCTTCATCAAGTGGTAAAAACACCTCATCTTCTAAAACACAAAATTCATCTAAATAATTTTTAGCATCTTCTTTTAACATATAATGTCTTGCTAGCTTATAATAATTTTGCATAAACACAGCTTTAAAGGCTTCATAAGCTTCCTCATCAAATTTAATGTTTAATTTCTCATTTGCAAAAGATAGCACCCCTGATTTAAACAACAATGACAAATGAATCAAACCTTCTGTATAATAAGGCTTAACCTCCTCTACTCTTTGCCAAGCGATCAATCCTATAGCCCTTTTAATAAGCTCATAAAACACTGGAAACTTTAAATCATCTTCTTCATGCAAAAAGAAATTTACAAGCCCGCCCGCAGTAGCTTTAAACTCTTCTATATTTTTAAATACACCACTTTCATTCATTTTCTTTTCACTATCATTTGCCACAAAGAAAATATGCCCAAATTCATGACCTATGGTAGAAACTTCATAAATTCTTTTCCATAATTTTTCATTATAAAATAAAATTTCTCTACCATAATCTAAAAATTCTTTTTCAAATACCATAGAAGAAAGCTTCATAAAAGGTTTGGTTTTAGCATTTTCATAAACATAATTTAAAAAAGCAAAGATCTTTTTGCCTGCTATATTACTTACATATTCATCATTTGGTACTACTTGAGCAGAAAAAAGCCCCTTAAGCTCTGCTCCATAAAAAATCATAGGCATACAAATATAAAGCTGAGTTTTTTCAAGATTAAAATTCACCTCATCAAACAAAGCTTCATCTTCTTCATCTAAATTCGCATACACCATTGCAAAGCTTTCTTTGATTTTATCTTTAAACTCATTCCCATTAAAATCACTCACATCTTCTAAGCGCATATCCCACTCAAGTGCTACTGCATGTGTATAAGAGTCCTCATAATATTCTAAAGGATGGCCAATTTGCAATGGACATTTTACTTCCATCCACGCAAGCTCTGCTTCTTGCCATTTTTTAACCACTTCATTATTATCTTTTTCACAAAAAGCAAATTTTAATTTTTCTATATAATCAACATAAGCATTTTTTTCATTATCTAGCACAAAATTTCTTAGTTTTTCTAAAAGTTTATCAAACTCATATTCAAGCTTTAAAACCTCATTTTCAAAAGCCTTTGCATAAGGTAAAAATCTCCAAAGTGTTCCTATTTTAACTAAAGCCCCATAGCTTCTTTCACAAATTTCACCATCTTGATTAAGCTGATAAAGCTCATTTTGCTTTAAAAACTCCAAAGCATCGCTTAAATTTGGAAATTGTTCTTTTAAAATTTTATTATTTGTATCTAAAATTTGCTTGCTCCAAACAAGCTCAAAAGAATTCATAACTACGCCTATATTATGCACACCTTGAACTAAAGCCAAATAAAACTCATCAAGTAAATTTTTACTCTTAATCTCATCGATTAAATCTTGATGTTCTACTTCATAAAAGGCTCTTACCAAAGAAAAAACTTTATATTTTATTTGAGAAATTTCTTCTTCATTTAAACCTTTTTTCTCAAGTTCTTGGACTAAATTTTCCTCTTTTAAATCCACCAAACGACGCAACATTGCCAAAACATTGCTTTTTTCATTTTCAAGATTAGATAGTTCTAAAGCTCTATCTATCAAAGGATGACTTTGATTAGTTTGAAGTATATTATAAAGACTATTGATATTTTGTTTCCTATTTTTCACAATTTTTGCTATTTGCTTAAAATCATTCATTTTTTACCTTTCTTTATTTTTAAAACTTAATTATAATGTTTTTTTTAAAACACAAGGAGAATGTATGAAAGATATGGGAGAACCTAAGCTAAGAGTTATAGCTATGCCAAGCAATACAAACCCCGCTGGTAATATCTTTGGTGGTTGGATCATGTCACAAATTGATCTAGCCGGAGCCATTGCCGCAAGAGAACTTTCCCCACAAAGAGTTGTCACGGTTGCAGTAGATAAAATCATTTTTAAAGAGCCGATTTTCGTAGGTGATTTGGTATCTTGCTATGCAAAAATAATCAAAGCAGGTAATACTTCTATCACCGTAGAAGTAGAAGTAGTTACTCAAAGAGCTAATGAATATGGCCGTGTGTATTGTATGCATGTAACTTCAGCTGTAGTAACTTATGTGAGCGTAGATAAAGATGGAAATAAATTTCCTATTGATGCGGATTTAAAAAGATTGCACGGCTTTTAATATGTTTTATTGTATTTTCAAAAAAAATTTTATATCATCACAGAAAACTTTCTAAGGCTTATATATGCGTGGATATAAAATATTTTCTGGTTCAGCAAATGAAGAATTTGCTAAAAAAATCTCAAAATACCTTTCATTGCCTCTAAGCAATGCAGGTGTGAAGCGTTTTAGTGATGGTGAAATTAGCATTCAAATAGATGAGAGTGTGCGTGGTAAAGATGTGTTTATCATACAAAGTACTTGTGCCCCAACAAATGATAATCTAATGGAGCTTTTAATCATGACAGATGCTTTGCGTCGCTCAAGTGCAAGCTCTATCACAGCTATCATCCCTTATTTTGGTTATGCTAGACAAGATAGAAAAGCAAGTCCTAGGGTGCCTATTACTGCAAAATTAGTAGCAAATCTTATAGAATCAGCAGGAGTAGATAGAGTAGCTACCATAGATTTACATGCTGGACAAATTCAAGGCTTTTTTGATGTACCTGTGGATAATCTTTATGGGAGTATTATTTTTAATGATTATATTAAAAATAAAAACTATAAAAACCCTATCATCGCAAGTCCTGACATAGGCGGTATAGCAAGAGCTAGAAGCGTGGCAAAAGCTTTAGGACTTGATATAGTTATAGTAGATAAAAGACGCGAAAAAGCTAATGAAAGCGAAGTGATGAATGTCATCGGTGATGTAAAAGATAAAGAAGTGATTTTAGTAGATGATATCATCGATACAGCAGGAACCATAGTAAAAGCTGCTGAAGTATTTAAAAGCAAAGGTGCAAAGTCAGTTATAGCTTGCTGCACCCACCCTGTACTTAGTGGTGTAGCTTATGAAAGAATAGCCAAAGATGCGCTTGATGAGCTAGTAGTAACTGACACTATACCTTTAAAACAACAAATGGATAAAATCAAAGTCCTAAGCGTAGCACCTATTTTTGGTGAGGTAATACGCAGAGTTTATCACAATGAAAGCGTAAATTCTTTATTTGTATAAATTCTTTGCAAGGTTATCCTTGCAAAGAAAATCTAAACTTCAAATAATTCTACAATTTTATATTAATTAAAACTATATTTTGCTATAATTAATAAATTATTATTAATTAAGGAGTTATTATGATTAAAAATTTAATCTTAAATTTTGGTAGAACTATACTTGATATAGCGGCTGCATTAAGCTTTATTATAGCGATTATTTATTCTATTGCGCTGATGTTTACTCTAGGATTTATAGTAGGTCTAGTAACACTTATTGGATCTTTAGTTGCGATATTTTTAAGCTTTTTTGTAATTTATCTTGTCATAGATATAAGAGATGCACTAGTTAATAAAAACTAAATTACTGGTGGAGACGAGGGGAATTGAACCCCTGTCCAAAAATAAAACAACCACGGCATCTACATGCTTAGCAAAGGTGAAAATTTCATCTAACCAAACTCACCTTCCAAAATTTCAAGCTAGACTAAGACTTTAACTTCAATTAAAACTTGTCAAATTTCAATCTACACTATCAAAAATGACCAAATTCTAAGCTAGATAGTATCACTTAAAATTCAGGCTCAACTGAACTTACGCAGCTTTAGCGTAAGCAGGAGCAAATTTAACGTTGTTTGCGTTTAATTTTAATTTGAGCTTTATACGCTTTGCTCAAAGCGACATGCCACCAAGGCCACTCTACTCCTGTCGAAGCCAAGTCGTCCCCATTATTTAGAAATTTTATCTGGAACATTTGCAATTTGAGGGTTAAATACGCTTAAAAAAGAAACATTTTTTTCATAATCACTGCAATATCTATCAAGCTGCTCACCCACTAAAAACATCCAATCCACAAATTCATCGCTAGCAGGCCCATCAAATTTAGCTGCTTCTTGCATAATTTCCTCACAGAATGTGCAAAAATTTGCAATCTCATCTAAATTTAATCTTTTAGCAGCCCAAACCACGTTGTGGATATTTTGCTCTAAGTCTTTTAAAGCTTCTTTGTATTTTAAGCTATCACTGCTTAGCTTTACTATCAAAGGCTCTACAACATCGCAAAGACTTCTAAAAAAATACAAAAAACGCTCGATTTCTTCAAGCTCGTAATCTAACTCTAATTGCTCTAAAATTCCCATAAAAACTTCTATAATCTAAGTTTAAATGTTTATTTTAGCAAATTTTAGATAAAATTAAAATTTCTTACAAAATAAAATGGAAAAAATATGGATAGAATCGTAGAGATTGAAAAATTCTCCCCTGATGAAACTTATGAAACAAGTCTTAGACCTTCAAATTTCGATGGCTACATAGGACAAGAAAACATTAAAAAAAATTTAGAAATTTTCATCAAAGCTGCTAAAAAAAGAAATGAATGTCTAGATCATATCCTTTTTAGTGGGCCTGCAGGACTTGGCAAGACAACTTTAGCAAACATTATCTCATATGAAATGAATGCAAATATCAAAACTACCGCTGCACCCATGATAGAAAAAAGCGGGGATTTAGCTGCGATTTTAACTAACCTTAGCGAGGGAGATATTTTATTTATCGATGAAATTCATCGCTTAAGTCCTGCCATAGAAGAAGTGCTTTACCCTGCTATGGAGGATTTTCGTCTTGATATTATCATCGGTAGTGGCCCTGCTGCACAAACAATCAAAATCGATTTACCTAAATTTACACTCATTGGTGCTACTACAAGAGCAGGTATGCTAAGCAATCCTTTACGCGATCGCTTTGGCATGCAATTTCGCTTGGAATTTTATAAAAATGAAGAGCTTGCTATCATTTTAGAAAAAGCAGCTCTAAAGCTTAATAAAACTTGTGAAAAAAAAGCTTCTTTAGAAATAGCCAAACGCAGTCGCTCAACCCCAAGGATTGCATTAAGATTGCTTAAGCGTGTAAGGGACTTTGCTGATGTAAATGATGAAGAAATTATTAGCGAAAAAAGAGCTAAACAAGCACTTGATTCCTTAGGGGTAAATGAGCTTGGTTTTGACGCGATGGATTTGCGGTATTTAGAACTTTTAACTGAAGCTAAAAGAAAACCTATAGGACTTTCTAGTATAGCTGCAGCATTAAGTGAGGATGAAAATACCATAGAAGATGTAATAGAGCCATATTTACTAACAAATGGCTATATAGAAAGAACGGCCAAAGGTCGTATTGCGAGCTTAAAAAGTTTTGATGTTTTAAAATTAAAATACAATAAGGGTTTATTTGATGAAAAGTAGTAATTTTTTCTTAATTAGTTTTATTTTAATCATTTTATTTTGGGTGCTTTTTTTGTTTAAACCTTTTTTGATGAATATAGCCATAGCAAGTTTAATGGCTGTTTCTACTTCTAATGTTAATGTTAAATTCTTAAGTATTTTCAAAGGTAAAAAAGTCGTTGCTGCAGCAGCTACTACTGCTTTTATGCTAGCTTTATTTTTTATACCTTTTGTATATGCTATTATAGAGCTAGCAAAGGCTGCAAAAGGTTTTGATATAAGCTATTTTCACAATACCATAGAATATTTTAAAAATTATTCCCTACACTTACCTGAATCTTTAAGCTTTATAGAGCCAAAAATCAAAGAAGCACTAGCAAGTATTGACTTAAATTCTATCTCTAAAAATGTTTTAACCTATCTTTCAAGCGCAACTAAATTTGGCACTAAATTTCTAACTGACATAGTATTAATTTGCGTATTTTATTTCTTTGCTAATCTTTATGGAGCCCAACTCATTGGCTATATAAAAAGCATAGTACCTATGAAAAAAGAAGAAACTCAAGGTATTTTAAGTGAAGTGAGTAATGTAATGTCTGTTGTGTTTTATTCTATGGTGCTAAATGCCATTTTACAAGGGGTGCTTTTTGCTATCATTACTAAATTTTATGGTTATGATGCGATTTTAATGGGGATATTATTTTGCTTTAGTTCTTTAATCCCTGTAGTAGGCGGAGCCTTAGTTTATGTGCCTGTTTCTTTATATGAATTTGCAAATAACAATCTAAGCGGTGCTTTAGTGATTTTCATCTATAGCGTGGTTATGATATCTTTTATCGCAGATACTTTAGTAAAACCTTACATCATTAAATGGATCAATGAAAAACTTGTTCAAATTCCAACGCAAATTAACGAACTTTTGATTTTCTTTGCGATGATAGCAGGAATTTCAAGTTTTGGTTTTTGGGGTATTATCCTTGGACCTGCTATTTTAACTTTCTTTATTTCTACTTTAAAATTATATGTGATTTTAAAAGAAAAGCATTTTGTATAAAAGCGATTATTTTTCAATAATCGCTAAAATTTCTTCTTCGCTTGTGAGTTTTTTATTGTATTTAATCACTAAAAATTTAGAGTTTTTATACACATCTAAAACACCATTTATGCCTTTAATCACATTTAAATCATGTTTTGTTTCTAAAGATAAATAGACATTTTTAAAATCTGCTGGACTTTGTAAAAACAAAAGCAACACAAACCAAATTACAGACAAAGCTATCAAAATAAAAGCAAGAGTGACTAAACTAAAATGGTGCAAAAAATACCCTCCAACAACACCGCCTAAAAAACTTCCAAAATAACCAAAAGCATTAAATACACCCAAAGCTGCACCTTTTTCATTTACTTTGGCAAATTTACTCGCACAGCTTTGCATAATAGGCTCATGCAAATTAAATCCTATAAAAAACACTACAACACCCACCATAAACACTAAAGCATTATGTGAAAAAGCAAATATAATATAAGCAATGATAAAAAATGCCACACCTAAAAGCAATATCTCTTTACTTAAGCCTCTTTTTTCTCCCAAAGATCCTGATAAACCCATAGCTAAAAACCCAAGTACCATAGAGCTAACATAAACATGCCATAAATTCTCACTTGGGTAATTAAACTCATGCACCAAAACCAAAGGAATACTTAAAAACGCAATACTCATAAGCATTTTTTGCATACAATTAGTAAGATTCATCAAAGCTAAGTTTTTTTCTTTTAAAAGTTTTTTCAATGGAGTTTTAGTATTTTCATGTACTATTGTATGCTCTTTTGGCACAACGCTAAATAAAAGCACGATACAAATTAAACTCAAAATCGCACTTAAATCAAACAAACTTGAAAGTCCGAATTTAGCACTCATTAAAGGAGAAAGCACTAAAGAAGCTGCAAAAGAAAGTCCTATAAATGAACCCATGATAGCCATAGCCTTACCACGATTTTCTTCATTAATAAAATCGCTTATCATAGCAGTAGCTACTGCTCCTATGGCACCTGCACCTTGTAAAAGCCTTCCAAACATCATCGTATAAATATCATCAGCATATGAACACACTAAAGAACCTATGATAAACACCACAAGTCCTATTAGCATAGTTTTTTTACGCCCTATTTTATCTGAAATGATTCCAAAAGGAACTTGCAATGCCATTTGAGTTAGAGCATACACACCTACTAAAAGCCCTACTAAAAACTCATTGGCTCCTTTTAAATTTAAAGCATATAAACTTAAAACCGGCAAAACTATAAATAATCCAAAAAATCTAGTTCCTACAATAAAAGATAAAGGTAAAACAGTTTTTAACATCTTTTCTCCTTATAAAGGATAATTTTACTATGATTTTGATAAACTTTTTTTAAAGTCAAAACAAAAAGAGTAATTTATGAAGAAAAAATTAAAAATCATTCTAGCAACTTCTAACGCGCACAAAGTAGAAGAAATCAAAAAATTTTTAACTACTTATGAAATTTATGCCTTAAATGAAATCATCACCCCTTTTGAAATTATCGAAGATGGCACAAGTTTTAAAGAAAATGCTTTGATAAAATCTAAAGCTATTTTTAATGCTTTAGGCAAAAAACAAGATGAATTTATCACCTTAAGCGATGATAGCGGTATAAGCGTAGAGGCTTTAAATAATACACCAGGGATTTTTTCTGCAAGATACTCTCAAGAAGGCACTGATGAGGCCAATAGAAACAAGCTCATCCAAGCCTTACATGAAAAAAATCTACATCAAAGCAAAGCTTTTTACACTGCAGCCATAGCCATAAGCTCAAAATATGGACATTTTAGTACGCATGGATATATGCATGGCCTTGCTATTGACACTCCAAGGGGTAATAATGGCTTTGGATATGATCCTTTATTTATCCCAAAAGGTTTTGATAAAACCTTAGGCGAATTAGATGAGCAAGTAAAATTAAAAATTTCACACCGCTCACAGGCACTAATGTTTGCTACTTATATCTTAAGAGCATTAGAAAAAATGGAGTATTGATGAAACAATTTATAAAATATATGCTTATTGCTTTTGGGCTTTATGTGATTTGGATGTTGCTTTATTATAATTTTGCTTAAGATAATGATAGCTTAAAATAAAACTTGGTAATAAAAAAAGCGAACCAAATAAAAGCAAACTCATAGCTAAAACTGTAAGCAAGCCAAAATAAATCGTCGGGATAAAACTACTACTAATCATTACTAAAAAGCCTAGAATAATCGTAACACTAGTATAATAAATCGCACTTCCTATGCCTATATGCGAGGCTTTTATAGCCTCTTCTAAGCTTTTATGTTTTAATTCTTCTTTAAAACGATAAATATAATGAATCATATCATCAACCCCTATTCCTATACAAATAGCAGCTATGGTAATACTCATAATATCAAGTGGTATATTTAAAATACCCATTAAGCCAAATACTAAAGCCAAAGGTATGAGATTAGCCAAAATCGCCACGAAAGCATAAACAAAACTTCTAAAAATCACCACAAACAAAGCAAAAATAACAAGCACCACAAAGGCTAAAGTGTCAAATTGTGATGAAAAAAGACTTTGAAGCATATTATTATACAAAGGCATAATACCACTGATTTTAACCTCTACATTATCATTTTGCAAAAGCTCTTTTAAGTCTTTTTCAAGCTGTTTTAAAAAAGTATCGCGTCTTAAATTTGGATCACTATCTAGCATACGTACGCTAAATCGTAGCTCGTTATTTTCTACACTTACAAAAGGGGTTAAAACTTGCTTTTTAAAATTCTCATCTAAATTTTCATATAAAAACGCTAAGGCAAAATCATCTAAAGCCTTGCCATCATTAATACTTTTTCCAAGCTCTAGCAAACTTTGTAAGCTAAGCACAGAGCCTACATATTTTTGCTTACTTAAAAACTCATGAACCTTAGCAGCTATTCTTGTTTTTTCACTACTAAAAAAATACCTATCATCTTTGGCTAAATCATCAAATTCTTGCTCAAACTCATCTAAACTTTCATTTTGTTTTGGATCTTGCTTAAACTTGATAATCACATCTAAAGGCATAGTTCCACCTAGCTCTTTATCTATAATCAATAAACCTTGTTTGATCCTAGAACTATCTTTAAAATAACTCACAAAGCTATTTTCTACTTTAATTTGTAAAATTCCATACAAAGCAAAAGCCACACAAAATAAACTTATGCTATAGATAATTTTTCTATGTTTTAAACTTACATTTGCACAGAAACTTAAAAATTTCAACGAATTTTGATTAAGCTCTTTAAAATTTAAACGCGGCATTAATACCAAAATGCTTGCAAAATAAATATAAGCCAAAATCAAACTCACACTGATGCCAAGACTCATCATAATACCAAGTTTGATAATAGGCTCAATATCTGAAAAAACAAAACTTAAAAACCCAACAACTGTGGTTAAAATAGCATAAAAACTAGGACTTGCTTTATCAAGTAAGGTTGAGAGTAAAAGCTTATAAACGCTAGCTTTTGGGTGTTTGTGTAAATTTTCTATAAAATGCACGATTAAGTGTATCACAACAGAAACAGTGATAATAAGCACTAAAGCTACATAGTTTGAAGACACTACGGTAATATCAAAGCCTAAAAGTGCGAAAATCCCACTTGAAGTAAAAAGCGAAATCACACAAATTCCCAAAGCCAAGAACACTAAGCGCAAAGAGCCAAAAAACCACCAAAGTACTATAAATAAAAGCCCCATTAAACTAAGACCATAAATTTTTAAATCACTTTTTACATAATTAATCATATCATTAGCGATCATTTCTACACCACCAAGATGTAAAAAGTCTCCATTTTGACTATATTTAGATACTATTTTAGTAATTTCTTCTAATCTTTTTGCACTAAATTCTCTTGAGTTTTCTTGGTGTTTTTTAATCAAGGCTCTAAAATGCTCTTTTTCATTTTCACTTTTTGCATTATCTCTTGAATTAATCAAATCATTATAAACAAGATCAGGTGCTAGATAAATCAAAATTCCCGTTGTTTTTCCATCTTTTGAGATGATATTATTTTTATAAAAGGGTTGATTTAAAATTTCTTTTTTAGCCAGATTAACATCCACATCTTGACTAAAAATATTAGGTATATTTTGGATAAGCTCTTTTAACTCTTTACCTTTAGAACTTGCAAGTAAAGGCGCATTAGTGATAGAAAATACCTTTTGCACACCATTGATTTTTTCTAAATCAAGAGTTAAATTTTTTATGGTTTCTAAATTTTCTTTAGTAAAAATATCTTTATCTTTAGGAGAAAAAGCAAGCATTAAAAAATTATCATTACCATAACGCGCTGAAACTTCTCTATATAGTTTCAAACCCTCATCATGCTCTAAAAACAAGCTTTCAGCACTTGCATCAACACTTAAATTTTTAGCAAAAAAACTAAAAAATATACAAAAGATTAAAGTAATCCCCAAAGTTAGCTTTGGGAAATTAAGAAAGATTTTTAAAATTTTACTTAGCATTATTTAGAAAAATCAACACTAGAAAGCTTTTCAAGCAAGGTTTTAAAATCACCATTTTGTAAGACATCTTTAAATTGTGAGCGATAAGTTTGTATGATACTTATACCAAAAATATCCACATCATAAATTTGCCAATCATTATTTTTATCATAAAATTTAAAGATTACAAAATTTTCTTTACCATCTACTATCATAGAAGTTTTCAAAAAGGCTCTTTTGTTTTTTTCTTCTAAATTAATCACTTTTAATTTTTGAGAATCATACAAAGCAAGCTTATCTGTGAAACTTTTTTTAAGATTTTTTTCAAAAGCTTTATTAAATTCATTTTTTTCGTTTTCACTTAATTTTTCATATCTTGTAGAAAGACTAAGCTTAGCCATAAGCTCATAATCAAAAACACCATCAAATAAAGCAAAGATTTTTTCCGCTGCTTTAGCTTTATCGTTTTTATTTTGATCTAAAATTTTTAAGCTCTCATCAATTTTTTCTTGCATGGTTTTAGAAATATCTTGTAAATTTAAAGCAAAAGCAAATACTACACTAAAAAGTAAAACTATGATTTTTTTCATTTTATCTCCTTATTTGATGAGTTCTTGGCGTCTTTGTTCATACGCATCGCGTATAAAAGTATAATAATCTACACTATTTTGGTAAATATCATCTATTTTTTCATACTCAAAACTTAATTCGTTAAGTTTTAATGCAGCATTTACACCCACACCAACCCAAAAATTCTCAATATATCCCTCAGGTACCATAAACCAATTTACAGACAAAGCTAAAGCATCTCTTACATTATAAGGACCTAAAAATGGAAGCACTAAGTGTGGTCCACTACCCACTCCCCATTTACCCAAAGTCGTTCCAAAATCAGCCTCATAACTTTTTAAAGGAGTTTTACTTGCACTATCTAACAAACCAAATCCAAAAATCACATTCACACAAAATCTTCCAAATTCCTCACCGGCTTTTCTAAATTCTAAACTTAAAAGGTGATTGATAAATCTAAAAGGTGATCTTGTGGTATCAAAAGCATTTTTTACTCCTGTTCTTATAAAACTTGGAGTAATGCTTTTATAAGAAAGTGCAACCGGTCTTAGAAAATAAGTATAAAGATCATAATTAAACTTACTCATAGCTTTATTATAGGTATAAAAGCTATCTTTGACTTCTTTTTTTTGATATTCTTGTTCAAAATCTTCAAAGTCATTTGCTAAAATCAAAGTGTTAAAAAATAAACACAAACTTAGTATGTATTTTAACAAGCTTTTTCCTTTTAAAATTTCATAAATTAAAATCTTAAATTATACAAAAATTAAAATAAATTTTTACATTAAAATGCTTTTAAAATATTCTTTAAAAAAATTAAAATTTTTTATTTGCTTATGAAATAAATCTTAGAAAATATGCAAAAAATACAAATTTATTTTTGCTTTTAAAAATAAGCTATAATTTTTTCAAAATTTACTACCAAAAGGATAAAAAATGAAAAAAATTTTCACCCTACTTTTTTTATGTATTTTCAGCTATGGCGCTGATGTAAATATCGCTGCAGCTGCAAATGTAGTTTATGCTTTTAAAGCCTTGCAAAAAGAATTTCAAAAAGAAAACCCTGATATTAGTATCAATGTAAGCTTAGGTGCTAGTGGAAATTTAGTCTCACAAATTAAAAATGGTGCGCCATTTGATATATTTATGGCTGCAAATATGAAATTTGCACAAAGCTTGTATGATGATAATTTTGCTAGTACAAAACCTGTTATTTATGCTCAAGGAGCTTTAGCTTTACTCAGTGTTAGAATGGATTTAAGCAAAGGATTAGACACACTCAAAGAAGAAAAAGTAAAAATCATCACCATAGCTAATCCCAAAGCTGCTCCTTATGGTCAAGCTAGTATAGAAACTTTACAAAATGCTAAAATTTATGAGCAAACAAAAGCTAAAATCATCGAAGCAAAATCCATAGGAGAAGCACTTACCCAAACACTAAAAGCAGCTGATGTGGGTTTTATAGCAGCAAGTGCTTTATATGAAGATACGCTAAAATCTTATAAACTCCAAGAAGGAAAAAATTATATTTTAATTGATCCAAAGCTTTATGAGCCAATCAATCAAGGTATTGTTATCACTTCTTATGGTAAAGATAATGCCAAAGCTAAGAAATTTTATGATTTTATTTTAAGCAAAAAGGCTAAGGAAATTTTCAAAGCTTATGGCTATAATATCCTATGATTAAAGCTAAAATAAATACTATAAAAAATCATGAAAATATAAACTGGATAGAATTTCTTATAAATAAACATAAATTATATATGCTTGCTTTAGAACTTGATGAAAAAGCAAGCATTGATCAAGAAGTTTTACTAGCTTTTAAAAGTAGCGAGTGCTTGCTTAGTAAAAAAAATTTAGAAAACTCATTTTTAAATACCTTTTATGCAAAAATCATTGATATTTTTCAAGGACAAATCATCACTATCATAAGATTAGAAAATGAAATTTGCACTTTCGAAGCTCAAATTAGCACCCATGAGTTTTTAGAACAAAACTATCAAAAAAATGATTTTGTATTTGCTTATGTACATCCTAGTGCTTTATTTATCAAAGAGTATTTATGCTAAAACTTGACTTTGAAAAAATCTTTAAAAATAAAGAAAAAGAATTTAAACTTAAGGTTAAATTTGAAGTTAAAGAAGGAGAATTTTGTGCTATTTTTGGAAAAAGTGGTAGTGGTAAAACTACGCTTTTGAGAATTTTAGCAGGTTTTGAAAAAGCACGAGGAATTTGCACTTTTAATGATACTATATTTTTTGATGATAAAAACTTTCTAAGTCCACAAAAAAGAAAACTTGGCTTTGTTTTTCAAGATTATGCTTTATTTGAAAATATGAATGTAGAGCAAAACTTACTTTTTGCCAAAAAAGATCTAAAATTTGCTAATGAACTTTTAGAGCTTTTAGATTTAAGCAAACACAAAAAAAGTCATATTCTAGAGCTAAGTGGAGGGCAAAAACAGCGCGTAGCTTTAGCAAGAGCCATTATGCAAAAACCCAAACTTTTACTTTTAGATGAGCCATTTAGCTCCTTAGATAATGAGATAAAACTACACTTGCATGATTATCTTTTAAATATACATAAAACTTATAAAATCACTACTATTTTAATCAGTCATGATGTAAGTGAAGTTTATAAACTAGTCAATAAAGTCATCATTTTAGAAAATGGAGCCATCATCAAAGAAGGCTCGCCTAATGAAGTTTTTTTAAAGACACAAGGCTCACAAAAATTTGCTATAAAAGCACGCATTTTAAAACTACAAAAACAAGATAGCATATTTATAGCCATACTTGCCATAGGCAATCAAATCAGTCAAGTAACACTAAGTCCTTTAGAAGCTAAAGATTTTAAAGAAAATGATGAAGTGTTTTTGAGCCAAAAAGCTTTTGCGCTAAATTTAAGTAAAGTATAAAAACTATAACTTGCATTAACTCGACGCTTTAAGCCTTTTGGCTTAAAGCACATTCATACTTTGTATCATTACTTTTGCTTTACATTCAGCACAGCAATATAGTGTTTTTATCTTAGCTTCATCGCCCATAAATCTTGGCTTCATAATGCTAGCGATTTTTTCAATGGCCTTTTTAGTAGCAAATTCTTTCCCACACTCTACACAAGCAAAAAGTTCATCTTGAGCTAAAACCATAAAAGAAAAATACTCTTTTTCTAAATCTATCCCACTTCTTTGAAGTATCAAAGTATCTTTTTCAGCACAACTTGCCTCACAATATCCACAGGTAGTACATAAGCTTGCATTAAATTTCAAAGAATTATCCTTAGTATCAGCTACTAAAGCTCCTACGTTACAAGCTCCCACGCAAGAAAGACATAGAGTGCAAGTGTCTGTATTGATAGTGATTTTTCCATAGCGTATCCATTCTTTGCTTGGAATATTGCCTAAATTTTCTTCTTTTATAAGCTCTCTTAATCTTATAGCAAAATCCTCTCTTTTTAAAAGCGTAGGATTATAAGATATAAATTTGAGATTTTCTATAAAATGTGCTTGATTTATAGCCTCCAAAAGTTCTTTTTCATCTTTAGCTAGAAAAATTGCATTTTGTTTAAATTTTCTTTGAAAAATTTCATTCATCAAAGCTATCACTTCTAAAGCACCTTGCGATAAGCCATCACTATAAAAAATCACACTCGCACCACTTGTTTGAAGCATGGCTAAAAAATGTGCTTGATCAAGATAGTTTTCGCCTTTAATCATAAAAGGCATTACATCTTCTTTTAAAGTGATATTTAAATTTTCTATAGACATTTTCTCAGGGATTATTAAAATGATTTTATCTTCATAAAATTTTAAAATTTCATAAAAACTATTGCGTGGCATAGGTGCATAATCAAGCGCACCACTAGGACAAATTCCTACACAATCACCACAGCTTAAACAATCCACATGAGAAAATTCTAATTTTCTTTGCTCATCATCTTTTAAAATAGCCACACTAGGACAAATTTCAGCACATTTTCCACAATGAACACTTCTTCTTTCATGGTATTGACAAATGCTATCATCATAACTAATATAATTTCTAAATTTATATTTTGGAGAATTAGAATTTAAAAGTTTTATAATTTCTTCTTGACTTAAAGTAGTTAAATCATAACAACCACTTTGTTGATCAAAACTTTCTTTTTTTACATCATATAAGAAAAAATCACAATCAATCTCTACTTGCTCATCATCTTTTAAAGCTATCACACAAAGCTCGCCCACGCAACCTAAAACACCTAAACATTGTTCATTACTTAGTTTTAAAACCTTGTATTCTTGTTTTTTTAAGCTTTCTATAAGCTTATTTTGATCCTCATTGCTTACAATAATTACATTTTTACCCACTTCTTTGGTGTATTCTAAATCAAGTCCTAAATCATAAACTTTAGATCTAATCTTATATAAAGACTCAATAGTTTTGGCTTTTTTTAGCACATCATCTTGTGAGTTTTTAAGGTAAAAATTAATCTCGGGCGCATAAACTTCAGGGTTTAAAAGCTTTGAATTTCCTATAAAAATTTCCTCATTACAGGCTTTTTGAACTATGCTAATATCATCGCCTAGAGGAATTAAATCTTCATTTTCTAAAAATACAAAATCTTTCATAACACTCTCTTTTAAATTTTTTAATCTTAATTATATAAATTTCATTATAAAAAAGTTATAATTTTACTAATTTATTCTTAAGGTTTAAGATGAACAAATTTAGAAATTTTCCGCCCATAAACACACTTATAAACGATAAAAACTTGACTAATTACCCTTTGTATTTAAGATCTCATTTTGCAAAAATAGTTGTTTCAAATTGTAAAAAAGAACTAAGTAAAGATGAAAATTTAAATTTTAGCTTACAAGATTTGCTAAGTAAAATTTCTCAAAGCATTGATGAGTTTTTAAATATGCAAAGTCAAAGTTTGATCAATGCTACTGGAGTTATCATACATACTAATCTTGGTCGTAGCATTATTGATGAGAGTATTTTTGAAAGAACTAAAGAAATCATCTGCTCTTATTCAAATTTAGAGTTTAACATGCAAAGTGGCACAAGAGGCTCAAGGTATGACGCACTTAGTGCGAATTTAAAAATATTATTTAATTGTGAAGATTGTTTGGTTGTTAATAATAACGCCTCGGCTGTATTTTTAATCTTAAATACCTTAGCAAAAAATGAGGAAGTTATCACTTCAAGAAGTGAGTTAGTTGAGATTGGGGGAAATTTTAGAATTCCTGAAGTTATGCTAGCAGCTGGAGTTAAACTAAAAGAAATAGGCACGACTAATAAAACTCATCTGTATGATTATGAAAAAGCTATCAATGAAAATACTAAAATGATTTTAAAAACTCATCGCTCTAATTTTGCTTTTAAAGGATTTTTTGAAGAAGTAAGCTTAAGCGAAATTCATGCTTTAACAAAAAAGAAAAAACTCATATCTTATTATGATTTGGGTGCTGGCTGGTGTGAAAAGATTAATAAACAACTTAGTAAAAATGAACCGAGCGTGAAAGAGCTTTTAAAACATTGTGATATTTTAAGTTTTAGTGGCGATAAGCTTTTTGGCTCTACTCAAGCAGGCATTATACTTGGAAAGAAAAAATACATTCAACAATTAAAGAAAAATCAACTCTTAAGAATGCTAAGGGTTGATAAAATCACTCTAGCTTTTTTAAATGAAACTACCAAAGCATACTTAGAAAAAGAATATGAAAAAATCCCTACACTAAAACTTTTAAATGATGATTTAAAAACCGTAGAAAAAAAGGCACTTTTTGTCAAAGAAAAAATTCCTACAAAATGTGAGTTAAAAACTTCTAAAAGTTTAGTAGGCGGTGGTTCTATGCCTGATAAAAGCTTAGATACTTTTGTGCTAAGTTTTGATGAAAAAGCTTTGCTTTTACAAGAAAAATTTAGAAAAAAAGGTGTGATTGGCCGTGTTGAAAATGGGCATTTTGTGCTAGATTTTAGAAGTATTTTAGAAAAAGATTTAAACCGTTTAATCCACGCTATCAAAGAGGTATTTCATGCATAGTATCATCATAGGCACTGCTGGGCATATTGACCATGGTAAAACTTCGCTTGTTAAAGCTTTAAATGGTTTTGAAGGTGATGATTTAAAAGAAGAGCAAGAAAAAGGTATTACGATTAATCTTAGCTTTTCAAATTTAAAAAGTGAAAATTTAAATATTGCTTTTATCGATGTGCCTGGACATGAAAGTTTGATTAAAACTATGATAAGTGGTGCTTTTGGCTTTAGAGTGTGTATGTTTGTCATAGATATAAACGAGGGTTTAAAGGCTCAAAGTATAGAGCATTTAAGGGTTTTGGAATTTTTAGGCGTAAAAGATGTGGTGCTTATTTTGAGTAAGGTTGATTTATGTAAAAATTTAACACAAAAACAAGCAGAGCTTTTAAAAGAATTAAAAGCCTTTAAAATCAATATCTTAAAAGTTTTTCCAATTAGCATTTATGATGAGCAAAGTATATTGAATTTAAAAAACTATCTACTTAGTTTAAAGCCTAAAGAAAATGATGAAAATTTGATTTTTAGATACTACATTGACAGGGTTTTTTCTCTAAAAGGTATAGGAACGGTAGTAACAGGAAGCTTAAATGAAGGAAAAATTAGCAAAAATGAAAAAATTTTTTGCCTTGAAAATCAAAAAGATATCATTGTAAAAAACATACAAATTCATGAAGAAAATGTTTTAGAAGTAAAAGCTTACAATAGAGTTGCTTTGAGTTTAAATTGTGATTATCATGAATTAAAAAAAGGTTATGTATTAAGCAAAAAAGGTGTTTTTAAAAGCTTTAAAAGTATTGATGGGGTTGTTTTTAATACAGAGATTAAACACGGGAGTATTTTAGAATTTTGTAGTGGCTCAAAAAAGCTTAATGCAAAAATTAGTGTAATCAAAGAATTTGAAGATAAGACTTATATTAGCTTGGAGTTTGATAAAAACTTACCTTTGTGTTTTGATGATAAATTTATCTTGCTTGAAAATGGGCGTATTAAAAGTGGTGGTGTGGTATTAAATGCAGTAAGCGAGCCTTTAAAAAAAGATATAAAAGCTAAGTATCTAGCACTTTTAGAACAAAAAGATTTTATAAAAGTATTTGAGTTTTTAAAACAAACTCACAAACTTGGCTTTGGCTTACTTTCAAGTTATCAACGCTTTAAACTCACTCATGAGCAAGCCCTAAACCTAGCAAAAAGTTTAGATCATGTTTTTGTCGATGAGCAAGCTTTAAATGTGTATGATTTAAATGCTATGCAAACTTTAAAAGAATTTATTAATTTTATTTTCTCTAAAAATCCTTATGCTTTAATCTCGCCTCATTCTATCGCCTTAAGGCTTAGCTGGGCAAGTGAGAGCTTTTGTGCTTATGTGCTCAAGCAAATGCAAGAAAAATTAGATTTTAAAGATGGCATATGGTTTTTAAAAGGAC
This sequence comes from Campylobacter sp. W0066.2, assembly GCF_024723515.1. Taxonomy (NCBI): domain Bacteria; kingdom Pseudomonadati; phylum Campylobacterota; class Epsilonproteobacteria; order Campylobacterales; family Campylobacteraceae; genus Campylobacter; species Campylobacter sp. W0066.2. The sequence continues at coordinate 44,901 of NZ_JANQCV010000010.1, forward strand.
AAGATTTTGAAAAATTGCAAGAAAAGGCTCATTGTGAGCTTTATGAAATTTTAAAAAAAGAAGGTATAAAACCTACCGCACCTTATAATCTTTATGAGTATTTAGAACTTGATAGGAAAAATGGAGATCTTATCTTAAAAAAACTCACTAAAGAAAACAAAGTCAAAAGATTAGCACATAATCTTTTTATAGAAAAAAATGCTCTTGAAAATCTCATGCAAGAGTTTTTAAAGCTTTTGCAAGATCATCATTTAGATGTAGCTTTTATAAAAAATCATTTTCAAATTTCAAGAAAATACGCCATAGCTTATTTAGAATACCTTGATAAAAACTATCCTCAAGTGATAAAAATTGAGGAAAAAAGAATGTTAAAAGCCTAAGTGTTAAAATTTACATTTTATAATGTATAAAAATTTAAAATAAAGGAAAAAAATGAAAAAATCTTTAGCTCTTTTAACTCTTGCTAGCTCTTTATTTGCTGCAAGTAATGAAGAAATTATTAATTTTTTTAAAAAAAATCCAAATTTATCAAATGCAAACATTAGTGTTTCTAGTAGAGAAAAAATTCCTGATACTAACTTTGAAGCTGTGATAGTTAATTTTGAAATTAGTGGTAAAAATTTCCAAGAAATCGTTTTCACTCAAGATAATATCATCACAACCGAAGTAATTGATGTAAAAAAAAGTGAGTTTTATTCTCAAGTTTATCAAGCAAAACTTATGGAAAAACAGCAAGCTGAATTTTCAAAAAAAGCTCTAGTGGAACTTAAAAAAGAAAAAATGTTTATTTCTTTAGGCGATAAAAACAAACCTTTACTTTATGTTTTTAGCGATCCTGAATGTCCATATTGTAGAATGCATTTAGATAAGATAGAAGAAACACTAAAAACTCATCAGGTTAAATTTATCTTAACTCCAATCCATGATACTAGTGCTTTTGAAAAATCTGCATTAATCTATAAAGAAAGTAAAAATGCTAAAGATGATGCACAAAAAATTGCTATCATGAAAAAATACTATGATAAAAATTTAAAAGATTATAAAAAACCTAGTGAAGCTGAAGTTAAAGCAGTAAGAGAAATTTTTGCAAAATACTCTAAACTTGGTCTTCGTGCCGTACCAACCATAATCGATGCTCAAAAATAATCTTTTCTTGCTTGTGTTTGCACTATTTTTAAGTGCTTGCACAGGCCCTATGCAAACTTTTATCCAAACAAACAACGAGGGTATTTTCCTATATGCTAATAAAAATCAAAGCTTTTCTTTATACATCAATAATCCTTCAAAACTAAACACAAATTTAGAAGCCAAAATCACTCAAAAATTACAAAATTTAGGATTAGTTTTAGATAATACTCAAAGTGATTATAAAATTTATATCAATATAGTAGATTTTAAAAAATTTTCTTATGCACAAAGGCTAATTGCTTCTAATGCGAGATTTTTTTATAATGACTTTGATAAAATAGATAATGTTTTTGAAATGGAAGTAGAAAATTACTATCTTTTGCAAGTTAATTTACAAATTAGCTCCAAAAACTCTACTCAAAGCACCTCGCTTTTAGCAAGAACTGCTTATCTTAGCAATATAGATAGAGCCAAAGAGTCCTTAGAAGAAAAAATTGCTAATCAAATAACAAGCTTTTTTTATATGCATTAAAGATGGCATTTAAGCCATCTTTTTAAATATAACCATGATCAATCATCGCATCAGCTACTTTTTTAAAGCCTGCTATATTTGAACCTACTACTAAATTTCCTTCATGACTATAAGCCTTTGCACACTCATATGAATTTTCAAAAATATTTTTCATAATCTTATGCAATTTTGCATCAACTTCCTCAAAACTCCATTGACACATACTTGCGTTTTGTTGCATTTCAAGTTGAGAAGTCGCTACCCCGCCTGCATTTGCAGCCTTAGCTGGGGCAAATAAAAAGTCTTTTTGATTTAACATAAAATCAATCGCTTCAAGTGTACTTGGCATATTAGCCCCCTCTGCTACCATGCGACAACCATTGTGATATAAGGTTTTAATATCTTCTAAATTTAATTCATTTTGCGTAGCACTTGGAAAAGCTATATCACAAGGTATACTCCACACTCCATTACAACCTTGTTTATATGCACTTTTTGGAGCAAAAACAGCACCTTTTTTAAGCGCTGCATAATCACTCACCCTAGCTCTTTTTACTTCTTTAATTTCTTTTAATAAATCTAAATCTATTCCATCTTTATCATAAACAAATCCATCGCTATCGCTTATTGTGATTGCTTTTGCGCCAAGTTGGTGTAATTTTTCTATGGTATAAATTGCCACATTTCCACTACCTGAGACTGCGCACTCTTTTCCTTCTAATGCATTGTTATATTTTGCTAGCATTTCTTGGGTAAAATACACACAGCCATATCCTGTTGCTTCTGTTCTTGCTAAGCTTCCACCCCATGGAATTTTCTTTCCTGTTAAGGTTCCATCAAAATTAGAGCTAATTTTCTTATAAGCTCCAAACATATATCCAATTTCCCTAGCACCAACCCCTATATCACCCGCTGGCACATCAGTGCTTGCACCTATGATTTTTGAAAGTTCAGCCATAAAAGCTTGACAAAAACGCATAATTTCTGCTTCACTTTTACCTTTAGGATCAAAATTTGCCCCACCTTTAGCACCGCCTATCATTAAACCTGTTAAAGAATTTTTGAAAATTTGCTCAAAACCTAAAAATTTCAAAACATCCAAATTCACACTAGGATGAAATCTAAGTCCACCTTTATAAGGACCTAAACTAGAATTAAACTGCACTCTATAGCCAAAATGTGTTTGAGCTTTACCTACATCATTGATATATACAACTCTAAATATAGTTGTTTTTTCAGGCATTACAATACGCTCTAATATTGCATGATCTTGATAAGTTTTGTTAGATTCAAGTAAAGGTTCTAAAGAATTTAATACCTCAGTTGCTGCTTGAAAAAAGATAGGTTGTCTTGGGGAAATTGTTTGAATTTTTTCTAAAGTTTCGTTGATATATTGTTTAGCCATACTCATAAATTGTCCTTTTTATAGTATCTTGCTGTTTGTTTTAGCTAAAAATTTTTTTAGCGCCATTTGCTCCTTTGTTCCTATTTTGTAATAAATTAGCTTTAAGTATGCGCTAATTTCCTTTTGAGAAAGATTTCTTGATTTAGAGTAATCTAGCAAAATATATTGTGGAATGAAAATTTTACTTTTTGTGAAATTTTTCATCATTTTTTTATAAATAGAAAAATTTTTAACACAAGAAAAGCGTGCAAAAACAAAAGGTAGTTTTGTCTTTTCATACCATAATTCACACAAATCAATATAATCTTTTGGATTTTGCAAATAAAGTTTTAAAGCCTTATCACCGATGATAACCTCCCCTTTTTGCTTTAAAACTTTTGCAAGAGCATTAGAAGTTGCAGAACTTGCATCTTCTTTGCTTTGAGAATATTTTTTTACTAAAACGCTTTTTACCTTTTTGCTTGCGCAAATTCCCACATTTAAGGTTTTGTATTTTTTTCTACGACTTTCAATACTTGAAATAATCGCTGCGTCAATACGTCTAAAATACAAATGGCGATTTAGCTTACTAGGAACCCCTTTTTTGTATTCTGTAGTTTGCTTAACATAACTAGGAAAAGCTGTTTTTTTAAGATAGATATGCAAAGGGAGTAAATTAAGATAATCTATCTTTCCAAAAACCATCTTAGCCTTTCTATGATTAAGTATTAGTATCCTATAAAAAAATATCTTAAATATAAATTAATTTAATTAAAAATATAATCAATACTAAAATTTATATCAAAATTTAACATTTATTGTAAAAAATTATTTTGTAATCTTAGATTATTAAGTAAAAAAGTAAAATAATAGAAAAGTTAAATTGAAGATTGAAAATAAAAATTAAGTTTTATTCAAAAAAATATTTTAAATAAAACTTAATCTATAAAAACTATTGTAAGCTTGCTAGATATTTTTGATAGTCAAATTCTTTTACCAAAGCCACTCCATCTTCAACTGCAGCTTTTGCCACAGCAGCACTAACTACAGCTTTTACCCTGCTATCAAATGGTTTTGGTATCACATAATCTCTACCAAAGCTAAGCTCTTCTACTCCATAAGCTTGTTTTACCTCATCAGTTACCTCAAGCTTAGCTAAATCAGCCAAAGCTTTAGCGGCGGCTACTTTCATATTTTCAGTAATTTTAGTCGCTTTTACATCTAAGGCCCCTCTAAAAATAAAAGGAAAACCTAAAACATTATTAATTTGATTTGGGTAATCACTTCTACCTGTTCCAACTATAGCATCGTTTCTAACCCTTTTAACATCTTCAGGCATTACTTCAGGCACAGGATTAGCTAGCGCAAAAATCACAGGATCTTTAGCCATGCTTAAAATCATCTCATCATCTAAAATCTTAGGCGCACTTAAACCCAAAAACACATCAGCACCCTTTAAAGCCTCTCTTAAAGTGCTATCTTTAGTATCACTTACAAATTCTAGTTTGTATTGATTTAAATCATCTCTTTGGGTATTAATCACACCTTTACTATCTACTAAAACGATATTTTTAACCCCTAAATTTCTATACATTCTAGCACTTGCAATACCCGCTGCACCCGCACCACTTACTACTACTTTAATATCTTCAAATTTTTTACCACTAATTTCCATAGCATTCATTAATCCTGCTGTAGAAATGATTGCAGTTCCGTGTTGATCATCATGCATTACAGGAATTCCAAGATCTTGCAAAGCAGCTTCTATTTCAAAGCATTTTGGTGCTGAAATATCTTCTAAATTAATCCCCCCAAAAGTAGGTGCTATAGCTTTACAAAAGGTAACAATCTCATCTACACTATGAGCATTAATTTCTAAATCATAGGCATTAACATTAGCAAATTTTTTAAACAAACAAGCCTTTCCTTCCATCACAGGCTTACTTGCGCTTGCTCCTATATTGCCAAGTCCCAAAACCGCACTACCATCACTTACTATGGCAACTAAATTAGCTTTATTAGTGTATTTATAAGCTAAAGTTTCATCTTTTGCTATCTCAACACAAGGTTCAGCAACCCCTGGAGAATAAGCTAAAGACAAATCATGCGCACTATCCATAGGCTTTCTAGCAATAATATCTACTTTACCACCTAAGTGGTACTCTAAAGCCTCTTCTTTTAAATTCATTATTTCTCCTTCATGTAAGTTAGTAAATTTTCTATTCTAAGCTTAGCTTTTTGCACTCCTAAAAATTCTAATACTTCAAATATACTAGGACTTACCGAGCTTCCAGTGAGTGCAATACGTATAGCTTGGGCTAGATCTTGTAACTTAAGATTATTTTCTTCTAAGAATTGATTAGTTAATTCTTCAAATTCGCAAGCATTTTTTTGCTCGTTTAAAACCATAGCGTATTTTTCCAAATAAGTTAAATTTGTTACATTAAGAAATTTATCTACAGCCTTTTGATCGTATTCTTTTGGGTCATTTAGTAACACTTTAGCCCCGCTAATAATATCATGCAAAGTTTTAGCTCTCTCTCTTAACATATCTAGCAAAAAGCCTGCTTTTTCATACTGACTTAAATCAAAACCTAAATCTTTTAATTGTCTATTGATTTCTTCAAAAGGTAAAGTTTTAATATAATGAGCATTAAGCCATTCTAGCTTTTTAAAATTATAACAAGAAGCACTTTTATTAATATGATTTGGATCAAAAAGCTCTTGCATGCTTTCTAAAGAAAAAATTTCGTCATCGCCATGACTCCAACCAAGACGCACTAAGAAATTTAGCAGGGCTTGAGGTAAAATTCCCATATTTTTATACTCCATCACATCAGTTGCCCCATGACGCTTAGAAAGTTTTTTACCATCTTCACCATGTATCATAGCCACATGATAAAATTTAGGTATTTTAAAGCCTAGTGCCTCATAAAGAACGATTTGTTTTGGAGTATTTGATAAATGATCATCTCCTCTTATAACATCACTCACGCTCATTAGTGCATCATCAATTACAACAGTTAGATTATAAATTGGGCTACCATCGCTTCTTGCAATTACAAAATCATCTAAAATATCTTCAGCCTTAAAACTAATCTCGCCTTTAATACCATCTATAAATTTAATCTCTCCACTTTGTGGTGCTTTTATACGCACTACAGGCTCAATACCACTTGGGGGAGTTCCTTTGAAATCTCTATATCTACCATCATATTTTGGGCGCTCTTTAGCTGCTTCTTGCTTAGCTCTTAACTCATCAAGCTCTTCTTTGCTCATATAACAATAATAAGCCTTACCCTCATCTAATAATTTTTGAATGTATTTTTTATAAATATCAAATCTTTGGGATTGATACTCAATTGTCCCATCATGATCAAGCCCGCACCATTTAAATGCTTCTATAATAGCTTGTGTGGCTTCTTGTGAATTTCTTTTTAAATCCGTATCTTCAATACGCAATAAAAATTTACCCTTATTTTTTCTTGCATAAAGATAATTATATAAAGCCGTTCTAAGCCCTCCTATGTGTAAATATCCTGTTGGAGAAGGAGCAAAACGCGTTGTGATTTCTTGCATATTTTTACCTTTTTTAAATTTTTATTGTTATAATGCTATATTTACACTTAAATAAAGGTTTTATATGAGAAAATTTTTAATATCTTGTTGTTTTGCTGCAAATATTTTATATGCTCAAACCCTTGGTGGAGTAGCAATGGTAGTAGAAAATCAACCTATTACTCTTTATGATATAGAACAAACCATGAAAGAATTAAAAACCAATGATAGACAAAAAGCTATAGCATTTTTAGTAGATGATAAAATTCAACAAAGTGAAGCTAAAAAACTAGGAATTTATGTAAGTACTTTTGAACTTAATGAAAAATTAGCCCAAATAGCAAAAGGCAATAAAACTGATATCAATGGTTTGCAATCAAAAATAGAAAAAGATGGTTTAAATTTTGAAGTTTTTAAAAACAAGATTAAAAAAGATCTTGAAAGAGATAAACTTTATAGAAGTATAATGCAAAATGCAAAAATCAATATCGATGAGGAAACACTAAAACATTTTTATGAAAGTAATCTTGATAAATTTAGCACTTTTTCAAATATAGACTTAGTTGTTTATAATTCTACTAATCCTGAACTTTTACAACAACTTGCACAAAACCCTATGTATAAAAATTCTCAAATTAAATCAAAAGCCATTAGCTTAAATGCAGCTAATATAGATCCAAGACTACTTGCTTTGTTAAATAATACAAAAATAGGAGAATTTACTCCGGTATTAAATGGTGAAAATGCTTATATAGTGTATTTTGTAAAAGAAAAATATGGCAAAAACCCTATCGAATTTGATTTAATCAAAGATCAAGTTAGCAATGTCTATACTCTAGCTCAAAAAGAACAAGCCTTAAAAAATCATCTTGATAAAATAAGAGCAAATGCCCATATAGAAGAATTAAGATAGGTTAAAAACCTATCTTAAATTAATGTCTTGAAAGATAATTTGTATCATAATTATTATTGATAAAATCTGCATTATCCATCATCGCTAAATGAAAATCTTTGGTTGTTTTTATTCCACCTACAATAAGCTCTTGCAAGGCTATTTTCATTTTAGCTATAGCTGTGTTTCTATCTTCTCCCCAAACGACTAATTTTCCAATCATAGAATCATAATAAGGAGGTACACTGTAATCTTGATAACAATGGCTTTCCATTCTTACATTGCGTCCTGCTGGAGCTACGTATTTTGTGATTTTACCTGGGCAAGGTAAGAAAGTTTTAGAATCTTCGGCAGTGATTCTACATTCTATAGAATGGCCTTTAAGTTTAATTTCTTCTTGTTTTGGTAAAGGATACCCTTCTGCTACTTTAATCATAAGTTCGATAATATCTACCCCACTTACCATCTCACTCACACAATGCTCAACCTGCAAACGCGTATTCATTTCAATAAAATAAAAATCTAAATTTTTATCCACTAAAAACTCAAAAGTTCCCGCACCTTCATAATCAATAGCTTTCGCAGCTTTAACTGCTGTTTCATGAAGTCTTGCTCTTGTTTTTTCATCTAGTAAAATTGCAGGAGATTCTTCTATAAGCTTTTGATGGCGTCTTTGCATTGAGCAATCTCTCTCACCCAAATGTATCACATTACCAAAGCTATCTCCTATGATTTGCACTTCTATATGGCGTGGATTTTGGATATATTTTTCCATATACATAGTGCCATCACCAAAAGCACTCATCGCTTCACTTTCTGCTGACCAATAAGCTTTTTCTAAATCTTTTTCATCTTCAACTACACGCATACCACGGCCGCCGCCGCCTGCTGCTGCTTTTAAAATCACAGGATAGCCTATTTCTTTAGCAAGTTTTTTTGCTGCTTCAACCCCGCCTAAAGCCCCATCGCTTCCTGGGATTACAGGCACACCTGCTCTTTGCATTACTTGTTTTGCTTTACTTTTATCACTCATTAATGCCATAGCAGCTACTGAAGGGCCTATGAATTTGATATTATGTTTTGCACAAATTTCAACAAAATTTTGATTTTCACTTAAAAATCCATATCCTGGAAAAATCGCATCCGCTTCACTAATTTCAGCCGCACTAATAATAGCTGGGATATTTAAATAACTTTCTGAACTTCTAGCATTTCCTATGCAAATGCTCGCATCAGCATATTTTAAATACAAAGCATCTTTATCTGCAGTAGAATACACACAAATTGCTTTTTTTCCCATTTCTTTTACACTTCTTAAAGCTCTTAATGCAATTTCTCCACGATTTGCTATTAAAACTTTTTTAATTTCCATTTTATAATTTCTCCACCACAAATAAAGGCATACCAAATTCTACAGGCTGACCATCTGCAACTAATACTTCTACTATCCTACAATCATATTCAGCTTCGATTTCATTCATGATTTTCATTGCTTCAATAATTGCTATAGTACTTCCTTTTTTAATAGTTTGTCCTGCTTTAGCAAAAGGTGCTGCGCCCGGGCTTGGAGCTTGGTAAAAAGTACCTACCATAGGACTATTGATAGTCGGTTTATTAGAAGAGTTTGAGCTTGCTTTGGTTTCATTAACTACATTTACATTAATTGGCTGTGGAGCTGGAGTAATAGGAGCTGGAGCTGGTAATTCACAACACATATCTCTTTCAAGTTCTATTTCAAATCCATCTTGTTCTTTTATTTTAATCTTGCTTATATTTGCTTCTGCAAAAAGTTGCATTAGTTCTTTGATTTCCTCTTTTGTCATATATTCTCCTTATTTATATTTATAAGACTTAATTTATAATTATATATAAAAATACTAAAAATAACTTCAATTATTTATTTTTTACTTTTATTTTAAGATATAATTTAAAAATTCACTTCAATTATAAAGGACAAAAATGGGCTTAAAAGCAGATAATTGGATCAAAAAAATGGCACTAGAATACAATATGATAGAGCCATTTTGCGAAGCAAATATAGGTAAAGGTATAGTTAGTTATGGGCTTTCAAGCTATGGATATGATATAAGAGTTGGAAGAGAATTTAAAATTTTTACTAATGTAAATTCCACTGTTGTAGATCCTAAAAATTTTGTAGAAGAAAATGTAGTAGATTTTGTAGGTGATGTATGTATAGTACCTGCAAATTCTTTCGCACTTGCTAGAACAGTTGAGTATTTTAAAATGCCAAATGATGTTTTGGCAATTTGCCTTGGCAAAAGCACTTATGCAAGATGTGGTATTATAGTGAATGTAACTCCTTTTGAGCCAGGTTTTGAAGGACATATCACTATAGAAATCTCAAACACAACCCCACTACCTGCTAAAATTTATGCTAATGAAGGTATAGCTCAAGTTTTATTTTTACAAGGAGATGAGCCTTGTGATGTAACATATGCTGATAAAAAAGGCAAATACCAAGCCCAAACAGGTATAACTTTACCAAGAATTTTAAAATAATTTTATTTTCAGCCGATATAAAAACTTAGTCAAGTAATAGGAAAATATATATGTTTAATGGAAAAAGTATTTTAATCACCGGTGGTACAGGAAGTTTTGGAAAAACTTATACTAAAACTTTACTTCAAAAATACAAACCCAAAAAAATCATCATTTATTCACGCGATGAACTCAAGCAATTTGAAATGGCAAGAGAATTTAATGATAATTGCATGCGTTATTTTATAGGTGATGTAAGAGATAAAGAAAGATTAAGTATAGCAATGAAGGATGTTGACTTTGTCATTCATGCAGCTGCTATGAAACATGTACCAATTGCAGAGTATAATCCAATGGAATGTATAAAAACTAATATCCATGGAGCACAAAATGTAATCGATGCGTGTTTGGAAAATAATGTAGAAAAATGCATCGCACTTTCAACTGATAAAGCATGCAATCCTATTAATTTATACGGAGCTACAAAACTTGCAAGCGATAAGCTTTTTGTAGCAGCAAATAACATCGCAGGAAATTCTCATACTAAATTTAGCGTTACAAGATATGGCAATGTAGTAGGCTCAAGAGGCTCTGTTATACCATTTTTTAAAAAGCTAATCAATGAAAGCGCTAAAGAACTTCCTATCACAGATGAGAGAATGACAAGATTTTGGATATCTTTAGAAGATGGGGTTAATTTCGTGTTGAATAACTTTACATACATGCATGGAGGGGAAATTTTCGTACCAAAAATTCCTTCTATGAAAATCGTTGATTTAGCTAAAACCATGGCTCCTAATTTAGCTCATAAAATCATAGGCATAAGAGCGGGTGAAAAACTACATGAAATTATGATTTCAAGTGATGATAGTCATTTAACTTATGAATTTGAAAATTATTATGCCATCAGCCCAAGTATCCAATTTAATAACACTAATGTTGATTTTAGTATAAATGCAAAAGGGCAAAAGGGCAAAAAAGTTTCTAATGGCTTTTCTTATAGCTCTGATAATAATCCATCATGGATTAGCCAAGAAGAGCTTTTAAATATAATAAATCATACAGAGCTTGAAAAATGATAACTTATTCTCATCAAAATATCGATGAACAAGACATACAAGTAGTTTGCGAGGCTTTAAAAGATGATTTTTTAACCGGTGGAAGAAAGGTTGAAGAATTTGAACAATCCCTTTGTGAATATGTGGGTGTAAAATATGCTTGCGTGCTAAATTCAGCCACTTCTGCTTTACACCTTGCGTATTTATCTTTAGATGTAAAAGAAAAAATTGTCTTAACAACCCCCATTACCTTTGCTGCAACTGCAAATGCTGCTTTAATGGCAGGTGCTAGGGTTGAGTTTATAGATGTAAAAAGTGATGGAAATATTGATGAGAAAAAACTTGCTTTAAGATTAAGCCAAGATAGCTCTAATATAGGAGCAATTTGCGTGGTTGATTTTGCGGGAAATAGTGTAGAAATGGATGAAATTTTAGCCTTAGCCAAACAACACAACATCCCACTAATTGATGATGCAAGTCATGCTCTAGGTGCTATTTATAAAGATCAAAAAGTAGGCTCTATGGGAGATTTGAGCATATTTTCTTTTCATCCGGTTAAACCTATTACAACCTTTGAGGGTGGTGCAGTCGTTAGCAATGATGAGGAATTAATCTCAAAAATCAAGCTTTTAAGAAGTCATGGCATAGTCAAAAAAAGGCTTTGGGATAGTGATATGATTGAACTAGGTTATAATTATCGTTTAAGTGATGTTGCTTGTGCTTTGGGTATAAATCAACTTAAAAAACTTGATAATATGCTAGAAAAAAGAGAAATCATCACAAGTTTTTATGATAAAGAATTTGAAAAAAATCCTTATTTTAGCACTATAAAAATCAAAGATTATAAAAAAAGCTCAAGACATTTATACCCTATTTTGCTTTTTCCTGAATTTTATTGCCAAAAAGAGATTATTTTTGAGAAATTATTAAATTTAGGCATAGGTATACAAGTGCATTATAAGCCAACTTATGAGTTTAGTTTTTATAAAAATTTATATGGAAATTTATTTTTAGAAAATGCGGATAATTTTTATAAAGCTGAACTTAGCATACCTGCTCATCAAGAAATGAGTTTAAAAGAAGCACAATTTATTAAAGAAAATTTATTTAAGATCTTAGAAGAAACTAAAAAGGCTTGTTGTGAGTAAAAGTATGTATGAGCTAGCTTGTGAGCTTTTTCCTATATGTAGAAGTATTACAGGGGCTGGCTTTAGACAAAGCTTAAAAATACTTGATGAAGCTATGGGGGGGGGTATATTAAAAATTCACTCTATAGCAAGTGAAAGTAAAGTGTTTGACTGGGAAGTACCTGCTGAATGGGAGATAAACAATGCTTATATCATCACTCCAAATGGAGAAAAAATTTGTGATTTTAAGCAAAATAATCTTCATGTATTAAACTATAGCACAGGCATAGACACAGAGCTTAATCTAGCAAGCTTACAAGAACATCTTTACTCTATAGAAGAAATGCCTGATGCCATACCTTATGTGACAAGCTATTATAAAAGGCGTTGGGGGTTTTGTATAAAACATGAAGATAGAGTTAAACTAAAAGAAGGAAAATATAAAGTTTTCATAGATGCAAAGCACCATGAAAATGGAGTTTTAAATTATGCTGATTTACTCATACCTAGCACGCAAGAAACAAAAGATGAAATTTTAATTTCCACTTACCTTTGTCATCCATCTATGGCAAATAACGAGCTAAGTGGCCCTGTGGTAGCTGTGTTTTTAGCTAAATGGCTTTTAGAACTAAAAGAGAGAGAATACAATTATCGTTTTGTTTTTATTCCTGAAACCATAGGGAGTATAGTTTATCTTAGTAAACATTTAAAGCATTTACAAAAATATACCAAAGCAGGTTTTGTGCTCTCTTGCATAGGTGATGATAATGCTTATTCACTCATTCGCACTCCAAGTGAAAATACCCTAGCAGATAAAGTAGCCTTGCACACTTTAAAAGATAAAAATAATTTTAAAGAATTTAGCTTTTTAGATAGAGGAAGTGATGAGAGACAATACTGCTCTCCTTTGGTAAATTTACCCGTAGTTGGAATTTGTAGAAGTAAGTATCTAGAATATAAAGAATATCATACTAGCAAGGATGATTTAAATTTCATCAGCGAAGAAGGATTGCAAGGTGGCTTAAAAGCTATGCAAGAAATCATCATGAATTTAGAAGTGAATGAAATTTATCAAAATACAATATTTTGTGAACCAAATTTAGGCAAAAGAGACTTATATCATACTATCAATACTTCTTCAACCAATGATATACCAATATCATGTAATTTTTTAGCATATTGTGATGGTAAAAACGATGTTTTAGATATAGCCTCAAAGCTTGATATGCAAGCTTATAAATTAAAAGATTTAATAGAAAAATTAAAATTTCACGGATTAATAAAATGAGATATTTCTTAGAATACAATGATAAAAAATACTCTAATGTTGACCTGATAGAAGCTTTTAAAAAACTTGGCATCAAAAAAGGCGATATTTTGTGTGTACATACTGAACTTTTTAATTTTGGCACACCCTTACTTCCTAGAAATGAATTTTTACAAACTATATTAGATTGTTTTTTTGAAGTTATAAGTAAAGAAGGTACTTTAATCATGCCTACATTTACTTATAGCTTTTGCAAAAATGAAGTTTATGATAAATTAAATTCTCCTACAAAAATGGGTGCTTTAAATGAATATTTTCGCAAACAAGCAGGGGTAAAACGCACCAATGATCCTATATTTTCCTTTGCTATTAAAGGGGCTAAAGAAGAATTGTTTTTAAAAGACACTACAAGTTGTTTTGGTGAAAATTGTGTGTATGATGTTTTAACACAAGAAAATGGAAAATATATACTTTTTGGAAGCACTACAGGACACACTCTAACTCATTATATCGAAGAAGAATACCGAGTAGATTACAGATATTTTAAAGATTTTCACGGAAAAATAATAGATGAACAAAACAGAATACATGATAAAAAAATAAAATTTTATGTAAGACATTTAGATAAAAAATCTTTACCAAATGTCGATAATATAAACTATATTACTAAAAAAACAAAAAATTTTATATACGAAAATTTTGGTGGTGCAACTATATGTTTATTTCATACAAAAGAATACAAAGAAGCGATAAAAAATGCTCTTGATGAAGATAAAAATATTTTTATATTACAGGATTAATCATGGAAAATAAATTTTATGAAATTTTAGAAAATATACTCGAAGTAAAAGTCAATGAGAATTCAAATTTAAGCATGCAAAATTGTAAAAATTGGACTTCTTTAAACCATATTGATATAATCATGAGTTTAGAAGAAGAATTTGAAATCAAATTTAGCAAAGATGAATTAAGTCAGCTAAAATCACAAAATGAACTTTTGCAAGCTATTAAGGAGAAATTATGCTAGAAAATACAAAAGAATTATTTAAGCTAATAGAAGAAAAAAATCCACTACACAAAAAATGTTTAGATGGATTACAACTCTCTAAAGAAGAATATGAAGATTTAGAAAAGCTTATTGTTTATTACAAAGATACACTAAATATTACTTTAGAAGAACAAGCTCAAAGCTATATAGTTGTATTAAATGATACTTTAGAAGAAACTAGATATTTTATAGAATTTGGAAAATATAGATATAGCACCTTAGCAGAAGTAGAAAATATGGTGTATTTTAATGAAAACTATATGAAGCAATACATGGTGGGTCTTGCCATATCTTCTTTTATATGGAATGCTCATATTGAGGTTAGAAGATATTTTGCTAAGTATATAGATGAAAAACAAAATCAAGAAAATACCTATCTTGAAATAGGACCAGGACATGGTGAATTTTTTGTTAAAGCCCTAAGAAGTCAAAAATTTAAAGAATATTTTGGCATCGATATATCTCCTATAAGTTGTCAAATGAGCAAGGATATGGTAGAAAATCAGTTTGGTAAAATAAATACTAAATGTGAATTTATATGTAAAGATTTTACCAAATGTAAGTTTAACAACAAAGCTGATTTGGTAGTAATGGGAGAGGTTTTAGAACATGTTGAACAACCTTTACAATTTATGAAAGATGTAAAAGCCTTATTAAATGACAATGGAGAAATCTTTGCGACTATACCTATCAACGCTCCTGCAATTGATCATATTTATTTATTTTCTCATCCTGATGAAGTTAAAGAATTACTTAATAAAGTAGGATTAAAAATCAAAGAATGTGAATATTTTATGGCGAATAATTATTCTTTAGAAAAAGCACTAAAAACAAAAAATGCTATTGTAATGGCAGTAGTTTTGGTGAAAGAATGAATCTTTTTTCACCAAATTTAAAAAGAAATGATCTCATAAAATTTAGCAAAGAAAATCATTATAAAAAAATTACTATCAATGTTTTTAGAAATCACTCTTTTGAAGTGATTTCAAGCATACTAAATGCATTTTTAGCCTTTAGTAAATTAAAGGCTGAATTTAACATAAGCTCTTATGATGATAGTTTAAGTTATGATAATTTTCAAAAAGCAAATTTAAACATCATATTTATAGATTTAAACAATTATAAAAAAAATGTAGATGATTTTATCAAAGAAAAAATACAAGAACTATCAAGCATTAGCAACGCTCCTATCATCACACTTTTACTTGGCAATACAAACTTAAAAGAATATAGTATTTGTGAAATACTAAAGCCCTTTTTAGATGAAAATTTCATCATAGATGATAGTAATTTTGAAATAAATGCAAGCAGACTTAGCAATAAAGCTTGTGTAAAATTAGCCCAAATTCTAGGACTAAAAATCCTACCTAGCTTTTTACAACCAACTTTAAAAGCAATCATCATAGATCTTGATAATACCTTATACCAAGGAATTTTAGGTGAAGATGGCATTGAAAATCTTGCTTTATCTAATAATCATAAAGCCTTGCAAAGCGAGCTTTTAAATTTAAAAAATCAAGGTTTTTTACTTGCCATTGCTTCAAAAAACGAAGAAAAAGATGTAAAAAAACTTTTTTCACAAAGAAAAGACTTTTTATTACAACTTGATGATTTTAGTATGATCAAGGCTAATTGGAAAAGTAAAGACGAAAATATCAAAGAAATTGTAAATTTTTTTAATATAGCTTTTGATAGTGTGCTGTTTATTGATGATAATATAGCCGAAATTGAAAATGTATCACACCTTCATATTAATACCTTACTAGCTGATGAAAATAGTGCTTATAGTTTAAAACTCTATCCTAGACTTTTAAAAACAAGCTTTAGCAAAGAAGATGAGTTAAGAAGTGCTGATATTAAAGCAAATTTACAAAGACAAGAGCTTAGCAAACTTAACCCTAAAGAGTATTTTGAAAAATTACAAATTTGTTTGAAATTTCATATCAACCATGCAGATGAACTTGAAAGAATTTCACAACTACTCAATAAAACTAATCAATTTATATCAAATTACTCAAGATTAAGCTTTAAAGAGTGTGAAAAATTTATGCAAAAACATGCTATTTTAACTATAAGCATGAGTGATAAATTAAGCGATAGTGGTATTATAGCAATTTTTGTAGCTTATAAAGATGAAACAAATTTAATCACAAAAGATCTTTGCATAAGTTGTAGAGCCTTAGGAAGAAAGCTTGAAAAAATTATGTTATATAAGGCTATAGAGTTATTACACCTGCATTTTAATACAAAAGAATGTATTTTATACTTTCAAAAAGGCGAAAGAAATATGCCATTTTTAGAATTTTTATATAGTTTAAATGCAAATATAAAAGAAAATTTTGCTCTAATCCAAAAAGAAATAATAAATTACGAAGGACTTATAATTGAAAGCTAGTTTTAATAAAGCCAAAATAGCAGGCATAAGCGTTTGCGTGCCTAATAAATGCATAAATATAGATGATTGCTTAGAAGATGTTTTTCAAAATGATGTCAAAATGCTAAAAAGAATGAAAAAAATTTCAGGCATACAAGAAAGATTTATCGCCGATGAAAATATTAGCACGACAGATTTAGCCTATAAAGCGAGTATAAATTTATTTAAAATGCTCGATTTTGATAAAAATGAGCTTGATATGGTGATTTTTGTTACACAAACTCCTGATTTTTTTATGCCATCATGCGCAAACTATCTCCACAAACGATTAAATTTAAAACCTCAAACCATAGCTTTTGATGTAAATCAAGCGTGTTCGGGGTATTTATATGGCTTATTTATAGCTTTTTCTTTTTTAGAAAATCAAAATGCAAAAAATATTTTATTAATTTGTGGTGATACTTTAAGCAAAACCATAAATCCTTTGAATGCAAATTTAGCTCCAATCTTTGGCGATGGAGTAAGCGCAACACTCATAAGCTGTGCAAATGAAAAATCGTTTTTTAAACTTTATTCTAATGGAGAAGGTTTTGATAAACTCATCATACCCAATAGAGCTTTTGCTAAACTTGATGAGAGTAAAAGCTCTAATAAAGAGATATTTCAAATCAATGAGTATAGGAGTTTAGACAATCTCTATATGGATGGAGCTGAAATTTTTAACCAAGCACTTAATCTTGAGAGCCAAAGCATAAAAGAAATGCTTGATTTTTGTGAAAAAAGCAAAGATGAAGTGGATTATTTTTTATTACATCAATCCAATCAATTTTTAGTTGATTCTATTATAAATGACTTGGGTATTAATAGCTCTAAAGCACCAAATTTTTTGATGTCAAAATATGCTAATTTAAGTGCTTGCTCTTTACCTGCTTTACTTTGTGAAATACAAAAAAATGATTTTAGTGCCATTTTAAGTGCTTTTGGTGCTGGATATGCCTGGGGGAGTGCTTATATAAATTTTGATAAAAACTTTAAAACTGATACAATTTCAATTTATAAAGGAGAAAAAAATGACTAAAGAAGAATTACTAGAAGCTATTAGCGAAGCTATGCATATGGATGAAACACTAAAAGAAGATATGATTTTAGATGATATTGATGAATGGGATAGCTTAGCTTTTGTATCCATCATGGTATTATTTAAAAACTCACTTAGCAAGCAAATTAGCGGCGATGATCTTAAAAAATGTGAAAAAGTAAGCGATCTTTTAGCTTTAGCTGGTGTTTAAACAAATATTTGTTTAAACCCTTTCCACACTTAAAACAATCTGCTCATTTTCCTCTTTAAAGGTATATATTAAATCATCACATTTATATGAAATTTCTTTTTTGCAAGTTTTATCTTTTAAAGGTTCTTGTAAAATTTGTGGTAAATGTTTTTTTATAAGTAGCTTCATAGGTATACCCATACCATGAGTTAGATTTTTAATAAACTTACCATCTATTTGTTTTTCATCCATAACTTTTATAAATTCAACATCAAATCCATATTTTTTTAAAGTATCAACATATTCTTCTTTTTCTTCTAAAGACACCCATTCATCAAATTTAGAATGATAAGCAATGTATTTTGGATTTGGATATTTTGCTTGTATATTTAGATGATCTTTATTTAATGTTTCTCTAATTAGTTTTCTAGCAAGTGAAAAATAATAATGTGATTGTTTATTTGTAGTCCAAAATGTTTTATCACAACAGCATAATCTTATATTTTGAAAGAAATTAAAAGTCGCAACTGAATAATACTCGGTAAAATCAACTTCTTTGCCAAAACCTATAACCCTCCATAAATCAGTAAGGCTAACATGGGAAGAATTATCCACCACAACATCAACAAGCCAAGGAGCTAATTTTGCACATAAATTTGCCAAATATCCTCCATGAGATGCTCCAACTAAAATATGCTTTATACCCCCCCCCATAACTTTAAAAGCGAAATTTTTTCTAATATATAAAAGAGCATTTAGTATATCTGTTGCTTGCATGATACCAAAATTTTGATATTCATTCTTTGTAGGCTGTAAACTTGCACTTAAATCTAAATGATAACTCCTATCAATCTCCCAATCATTTTTATTTTTTTGAATTTCTTTATTAAGATAATCCATAGCAGGATGAAATTCTTCAAAAGAATTAAGTTTTGATATATCATAAGGAATTTCTATACCAATAGCCTTTATACTTGTGTCAAATATAAGCCTATCAATATCATCAAGATAAATCTTAGCTCCAGTTTGAGGACGATTTCCTATGCAATGATAATTTACATTTAAAACTGCTACATTATAATTTCTAGCACAATAATCACTTATATATAAATCATCTTTTATATCCCCACCAATGCCACTTATAATACAAACAATAGCCTCTATTTCTTTACTATCATCATAAGTTAATTTAAATTCTAATTTACTTTCTCTTTTTATATTTAATTCTACATCATCACAAGAATCTATGAAATAGGTTTGATTTATGAGCATGTTAAGCCTTTTAAAATTAAAATTTAATTATACTTATTTTTTATAAAAATTAAAGAGAGTTTATGAAAAATCTTTGTATTATCCCTGCGCGTGGTGGTTCTAAACGTATTCCTAGAAAAAATATCATTGATTTTTTAGGAAAACCCTTGATTGCTTATAGCATAGAAAATGCTTTAAATTCGAATATTTTTGATGATGTGATTATCTCAAGTGATGATGAAGAAATCATCAAAGTAGCTTTAAAATATGGCGCAAAAGCTCCTTTTGTGCGCAAAAAAGAATTAAGTGATGATTATGCAAGCTCAACCGCTGTAATCCAAGACGCCATCATTACTCTAGAAATGCAAGATAAAATCTATGAAAATGTATGTTGTTTATATGCAACAGCTCCACTTATAGATGAGTTTATTTTACAAGAAGCTTTTGAGCAATTTAGTCAAGAAAAATGTAAATTTTTATTTTCAGCTTGTGAATTTGAATACCCTATACAAAGAGGTTTCTACCTTAATGAACAAAATAAAGTTTATATGTTTGATGAATCAAACTATAACAAACGCTCACAAGATCTTATCAAAGCTTATCATGATGGTGGTGCATTTTACTTTGGCAAAAAAGAAGCGTGGCTAGAAGAAGATTTTATGTTTAAACCTCATTCTAAAGCCTTTTTACTTCCAAGGAATAAAATTTGCGATATTGATACTTTCGAAGACTTGGAATTTGCTAAAATACTATATCAGTTTCACAAAGGTAATAAATGTTTATAAATAAAATTAAAGGTTTTAAATATCCTGATATGGAACTTGTAAGATGGTTTTTTAAAAACAAGCTCGGTACCTTAAAAAATGCAAAAGTCTTAGAATTTGCCTCTCATAATGGCAATAACCTTTCTTTATTTGCAAATTATGATTATGAGTGTATTGGCGTAGAACTTAGCAAGCAAAATCATGAAAACGCTATTTATAATTTTAAAGAAATTATGCATTATCAAAAGGCAAATTTTTTTAATGAAAACATGCTTGATTTTGCTAAAAATCATCAAAATATAAATGCAGATGTGTTTTTAATACCTAATGTAATTAACTATATTAGCAAAGATGAATTTAAAAATTTACTGCAAGATGCAAAACAAAATAACTTATATCAAACAAATAAATTAGGATATGCTCATTTTTTCTTAAGAGCAAGAAGCATTAAAGATCATCGTTATGGACTTGGAGAAAGATTAAAAAACGATAGTTTTATTTTAAGCTATGATGAATTTAGTGGCGAAAAAAATTGTCTTTGTACAGCATACCAAGAACACGAACTTGTAGAAATTTTAAAAGAAAACTTAAATTTACATGATTTTGAAGTTATCACAAGTGAAAATATCAATATAAAAAATAAAGTTTATATCAAAGATAGCGATATAATCATCTATGGAAAAATCACTAAGGAGTGAAAATGTACTTAAGAGATTTAAAAGGCTTAAAATTTCCAGATTTAGCCGTAATTAAATTTTTCTTTAAACAAGGACTACATCAAAAAAGCAACCAAAAAGTTTTAGAATTTGCTTGTTCTAATGGCAATAATCTCTCTTTGTTTGCAAATTATGATTATGAATGTATCGGAGTTGATTTAAATCAAGAAAATATTAACAATGCTAATTACAATTTCAAAGAAGTAATTCAATGCAAAAACTATCAGTTTTTTCATGATGATATCTTAGAATTTCCTTTAAAAAATCCAAATATTAAAGCAGATATTTTTATGATTCCTAATGTGATTAACTATCTTTTGAAAGAAGATTTTTTAAAATTATTAAAAATTTCTAAAGAAAACTCTATGTATAAAGAAAATGCTTTGTTTTTTTTAAGAACAAGAAGCATAAAAGATTATAGGTATGGCTATGGAGAAAAAATAGCTCATAATTGTTTTAAAATCACAAATGATAATACCACAGGAGAACTTGGATGTATCAACACTCTATACCAAGAATACGAACTTGTAGAAATTTTAAAAGAATATTTAAATTTATATGATTTTAAAGTACTTACTTATGAAAATACCAATATCATGGGAAAAGATGAAAGATTAGTTAATGATAGTGATATTGTAATTTATGGAAAAATTAAGTGAAAATAGCCATTATGCAGCCAACTTTTAATCCATGGCTTGGCTATATGTATATGATACAAAGTGTTGATACTTTTGTCTTTTTGGATAATGTTCAATTTGAACGCAGATCATGGCAAAATAGAAACAAAATTAAATTACAAGATAAAACTTTTTTACTAGGACTAAATTTACAAAAAGCACCACAAAAAACATCACTTCAAGATGTATTATTTGAAAAAGATGACAAATGGAAATTTAAATTTCTAAAAACAATCCGCCATGCATATTCTAAAAGTGTCAATTTTGACAAATACTATAATATCTTAGAAAAAGCTTTATTTAAACATACGCATTTGGTGCAATTTAATATGGAATTAATCAGAATTTACTGCGAGCATTTGAATATCAAAACACCTATTTTGCAAAGCTCTTCTTTAAACTTAAAAAACGAAAAAAAAGAAAAACTACTACTTGAAATTTGCCAAACATTAAAAGCTGATTATTATCTTTCTCCAGAAGGATCAAGAAATTATCTTGAGAAAGATACAGCAAAAGAAATTTTTAAAAATGCAAATATAAAAATTGAATATTTTGATTTTATCCATCCAACCTATACTCAATTAGGTGCAAATTTTATAGCTTATTTGGGAATTTTAGACTTTTTATTTAATGAAAAAAATCCTTGTATAAAATTTCAAGAATGTATTAAAATAAACGAGCATAATATATGAGAGTTCTTTTTAGAAGCGATAGCTCTAGCACTATAGGACATGGACACATTAAAAGAGATCTTTTGCTAGCTAAACAATACCAAGATGTATCTTTTGCTTGTTTACCACTAAAAGGCTGTTTAATAGATGAAATTCCTTATCCTGTGTATGAGTTAACAAGTGCTAGCATATATGAACTCATCAATCTCATCAAAAAAGAAAAATTTGATCTTTTGATCATTGATCATTATGAGTTCACTGCAGATGATGAAAAACTTATTAAATTAGAAACAGGAATTAAAATTCTAAGTTTTGATGATGAGATAAAAGAACACTTTTGCGATATTTTACTAAATGTCAATGCTTATGCTAAAGAAAGTGATTATGAAAATTTAGTACCAAAGTATTGTGAATTAAGATGTGGCTTTTCCTATGCTCTAATACGCGATGAGTTTTACCAAGAAAGCAAGATAAAAAGAGAGAAAATTTATGATTATTTTATCTGTATAGGAGGAAGTGATCCAAAAAATATTTCCTTTGATATAGCAAACAAACTAAATAAAAACAAAACTATCATCATAGCTACCACAAAAGCAAATTCTCATCTAAACTTGCTTCAAAAATTAAGCCAAAAAAACCCTAATATACAAATTCTCATTGACCAACCTAATCTTGCAAGATTAATGAATGAAAGTAAAAAACTTATCATTAGTGCAAGCTCATTAGTCAATGAAGCTTTGATTTTAAAAGCAAATTTTAAAGCCATAGCTTATGCTAAAAATCAAGAAAAAATTGCAACTTGGCTTGCTAAAAAAGGCCATGAAGTGGAGAATTTTATATGATAATTTTAAAAGATTTTATCCACTTAAACCAAGAAGAAATCAAGCTTGTTTTAAAATGGCGAAATAATGAAAGTATTGCTAAATTTATGAAAACACAAAATATCACTTTAAAAGAGCATTTAAGCTTTTTATCTAGCCTAAAAACAGATACAACTAAAAAATACTTTTTAGTTTATGATAGCAAACAAGCTATAGGCGTGATTGATTTTATCAATATAACTAACAATTCATGCGAATTTGGACTTTATGGTATAAAAAAAGGCGTAGGCAATCTTTTAATGCAAGAAGTTAAAAATTATGCTTTCAATGTTTTAAAAGTTCAAACTTTAAACGCTTGTGTTTTTAAAGAAAATACAAAAGCTTTAAATTTATATTTAAAGCATGGGTTTGAGGTTATTAAAGAAGATAATAATTTTTATTTTTTAAATTTAAACAATCCTTACAAGGATATTATTTTTTAAAAGCTCATTTTTAACATCATTTGGAGTATATTGGCTAAAATGAAATATATAAGCACCAGCTAATGCATTTGCACCAAGTTGTATAGCTTTTACCCCATCTTGAGGCTTAGAAAGCCCCCCATTAATAATGAGTGGAATTTTTAATTTACCTTTGAAATACTCTAGTAATTCCCAATCATACCCCAAAGAACCTCCTTCTTTATCAACGCTTGTTAAAAGTATCTCCCCTGCTCCCAAAGATTCGTATTTTAATGCAAGTTCTAGCGGATCAATATCTAAAATTTCATTATTAAAAACTTTAAATTTATTTTTGTCTTTTTTTACATCAATCGAGCATACTACACAAGAACTTCCAAAAGTATTTGCCACTTTTTTAATAAAATCTGGGTTTTGTAAAGCTATAGAATTAATACTAACTTTATCAGCACCTATATCTAGCAATTTTCTAATATCTTCTAAAGTTCTAATCCCACCTCCAATAGTTAAAGGCATAAAACACTCATTAGCTATATCTTCTAAGCTTTCAAAATCTATAACGCCATTTTTATTAATATCCAAAACTATAAACTCATCAACATTTCTAGCATTATATATCCTAGCTGTGCTTATTACATGCCCAATAGTTCTAAAAGAAGAAAAATTGATACTTTTTACAAGCTGATGATCTTTTAATAACACACAAGGTATGATTCTTGTTTTAAGCATACTAGGCCTTTAAATTTGCAAAATTTTCCAAAAGTTTCAAACCTACATTTTGGCTTTTTTCAGGGTGAAATTGCACAGCAAAAATATTATCTTTTTCAAAACTTGCACAAAAAGGTTTTTCATACTCACAAAAAGAAGTCTCCACACTCTCTAAACACTCTACATAATAAGAATGCACAAAATAAAAATCACTTTTTTCTAAAATTCCATCAAATAGCTTGCTTTTTTTATCACTAAATTGTAAATCATCCCAACCACTGTGTAATAATTTTTCTTTACTTAAATCAAATTTCAAAACCTTTGCTTTTATAAAATCAAGCCCTTCACACTCTCCTCCCTCATATCCTTTGCTAGCAAAAAGTTGCATACCAAGACAAATCCCCAAAATAGGCTTTTTATCTTTTAAAACGCATTCTTTTAAAAGCTCATCTAGTGCAAGTTTTTTTAAATTTTCCATACCTTGTTTAAAAGATCCAACACCTGGTAAAACTAATTTAGAGGCATTTTTTATATCTTCTTTTTTAGAACTTATAATCACTTCTTGATTAAGTTTTTCAAAAGCTTTCAAAACAGATTTAAAATTTCCAAGATGATAATCAACAATACAAATCATTTCAAAACAAACTCATCTTTTTTTATCAATGAACCATCGCTGTCTCTTAAGAATTTACCATTTTCATCGCGTTTAAATATCTTTTTATTAGTGTAAGAATCTACAATTTTTTCAAATTCTTTTTCACTAAAACCACTAAATTTTAAATACTTCTTAATAGCCTTTTTAGGTGGCTTTCCATCATATTTATTTACAAGTCTCACACCCTCTTCACGGCTAATATAGCCAAGTCTTATATCCAAACACGCATTATCTGTAGCTCTTCCAAAACCATATTTGCAGTATTTTAAATAATCATGTACATGATTTGAATAACAATCTAAATTTTCAAAATTCTCATAAGTAGTTTCAACTGGTTTTGTGCTAGTTTTAAAGCCATTTTCTTGAGCTAATTTTAAATTATATTTATAATCCCATTTAAAATAATATCCCAAAAATAACCCTGTAACTCCTACTCTTTGAAGTTCTTCGTCACTTGGATAAGTGTAAAAATATAAATCCTTCTCTCTAATACCATCAACACCAATCATATCAGAAATTCTATTACCCAAAAGCCCACCAAATTCTTCAAGCCACTCTCTACCTAAAGTGTTTTTTTCTTTAGAACTAGCTGGCCCACCATATTCAATCTGCGGACTTTCCCCCCAAATAATCAAAGGAATGTCAAAAGCAACAGCTACTTTTGGAACACAAGTAAAAATCCCCAAATGGTTTTGCCATTCATTATCGCCCGTTCTTACAAAAGCTTCACGGGATAATTTTTTATACACTAAAGGATTTCTTTTAATATGAATTAAATCAATACCAAGATTGTTTAAATTTTTTAAATTCTTTTTACCTATTTTAGTAGGGATACTTGGTTCAAAACAAACACACAAAGGATTAAGTCCAAGTTCAAGACATTTTAAAACTTGAAAGGTAGAATCCTTACCACCACTTACTCCTATCACACAATCATACACAGGATGTTTTTTATATTTTTTCACGAGTTCTAGAAATTCTTTTTCACGCTCTTGCCAATTTATCTCATGATTTTTAGCTTCTTGCGAGCAACACGCATCACAAATTCCCTCATCATTAAAATGCAAATCAGGCTTAGTATCTGGCATAACGCATTTTTTACAAAATTTCATATTAACTCCAAAAAATCTTTATAATCATTGTAAATCGACTATGATTATATTTTCTAAAGATAAATAAATTTTATTTTGTTACAATATTTTTTATTTAAAGGTTTATAAATTATGGATTTAACTTTACTTCCTTATATGATTATAGGAATTTTTTCAGGTATGGCTTCAGGGGTTTTTGGCATAGGTGGTGGTATGATTATCGTTCCTTTCATGCTTACTTTAGGACTTAGCTCTCATCATGCTGTTGCAATTTCTGTTGTACAAATGATTTTTGCTTCTATTTTTGGTTCTTATTTAAACTATAAAAAGAAAAATTTAATCTTAAAAGATGGACTCATCATAGGATTTGGGGGCTTTTTAGGTGCGGTGTTTAGTGGGCTTTTACTCTCATATTTTTCAGATATAACCCTAACAAGTATTTTTCTATGCGTGAGTATTGTATTCTTTTTAAAATTTGCTTTTAATCAAAAAAGCACCATTAGAAATATCAACCACTCTAATATCTTGAAAAATTCTATTTTGCTAATTTGTGGCATATTTACAGGAATTTTTGCCATATCTTTAGGGATTGGTGGTGGGCTTTTAATCACCCCTATTTTGGCTTATTTTTTAGGCTATGATACTAAAAAAGTAGTGCCGCTTAGCTTATTTTTTGTGATTTTTGCTTCCATTTCAGGAATTAGTTCCTTTGTATATAATGACATTATTGATAAAGAAGTCTTACAAAATGGAAGCTTAGTAGGACTTAGCTCTATGCTAGGGGTTTATCTTGGAATTAAAATCATGGAAAAAATCAACCTCAAATCTCACCGTATAGCACTTTTAGGCATTTACACTCTTTCTATAACTATGACTATTATAAGCTTGATTAAAAAGCTAAATTTATTTTAATCTATCAGCAAATTTTTGTCTGTTAGAAGTATAGACAAAGCTTAAAACTTCCGCCACTGCTTTAAAAAGCTCTGGTGGGATAAGATCATTTACCTCACATGCTTTATAAAGTTCTCTTGCTAAAGGAGGATTTTCATAAATCATCACATTATATTCATATGCCATATCTTTTATACGCAAAGCTAAAAAATCCACTCCTTTAGCTAAAACTTTTGGCGCAGCTTCTTTAGAACTATCATAACGCAAAGCAACTGCATAGTGAGTAGGGTTAGTAATCACCACATCAGCACTAGCGACATCTTGCACCATTCTGCGTCTTGCTGCTTCCATTTGCAAACGACGAATTCTTCCTTTTACCAAAGGATCTCCTTCGCTTTGTTTGTATTCATCTTTAATTTCTTGCTTACTCATACGCAAATTTTTAAAGTACTGATACCTTACCAAAAGCACATCTAAAAGTCCAATAATCAAAAAAGCTATAATCACAATAGCCGCAAGGATAATAGCTTTATCTCTAAGCCATAAAAGTTGTGGATAAATCGTATAAAGTTCTACTCTAGGAAGTTCTTTCATAAATTGCAATAAAAAAACAAAAGCTATTCCAAAAACTACTCCAACTTTAAGAGTAATTTTTAAAGCTTCAATAATTTTTTTCAAAGAAAAAAGATTTTTAAGACCATTAATAGGGTTAATTTTGTTAAAATTTGGAGTGATAGGCTTGGTGGTAAAAATAAAACCAAATTGCATTAAATTTCCAAGCACACCTGCAACCATAATTGTTAGAGTTATAGGTAAAACCATAATAAACATTTCTATCATGGTTTTTATAATAATTTTTTGCAAGATTTTTAAATCAAGTTCTATACCTATAAAACTTTGATAAAACCTATACAAACCGCTAATTCTCTCACCTATAAAAGGCAACATAAACAACACCACAACCACAGCTATAACAAGCACAGCCACAGCAGATGCATCTTGGCTTTTTGGGACATTACCCTCTTTACGAGCATCTTCTATTTTCTTGGACGTGGGTTCTTCTGTTTTTTCTTGATCATCAGCAGCCATAAAAAACCTTTAAATTTTTAAAGCAAAATTATAGCATTTAATCCAAGTATCAACAAATTTGACTACTTGGATTTAAGCTCACCCCATCC
>NZ_JANQCV010000011.1:0-66269 GCF_024723515.1 Campylobacter sp. W0066.2
CAAAGAGAATTAAAATTTGAAGGAGATAAGACAATATACACAGAAGAAAATGCACAAGCTAATATTACACTAAAAGGTGGTAAAAAAGGTGCTAAAGTGGAATGGAGTTTAAAAGATGGTGATGCTACTTTAGGAAGTCATGATACAACTTTTAATCGTAGTGGATATGCATATGCAACTATTACTTCTAAAACTCCATTTAAAGCTAATCCTGTAATTAGTGTAGAAACTATCGGACAAAACGTTAGTACTGCTATTGCTTATGTAGATAAAGAATATATCCCTAGTATTGTTTATCCTAATTATAAAGGTCATGAAAAAACAGTAAACTTAAACCAAGATTTTAATCTTGAGGTAAGCAATTTAATTCCAAATACGGAAATTGAAATTTATCATAATATACTGTCTGAAGCTCAGCCTAAACAAGATCATGTTAAAGTAAATTCTCTTGGTAGAGCTACTTTAGAATTTAATGGAGTATGGATACCAACAGTCGATAAATTCTATATCAAATTTAAATATATGAAAACAAAAAGCAAATCAGCGGATTTTTCAACTGATTGGATTTATATATATAAACAAGATACTAAACTTGTTTTGGATATTGACAAAGATTCTTTCTTAAAAAGAGAAGGAGAAGAAGCTCATGCCGTATTAAAAAGTGGTAAAGCTAATGAAAAAGTAGAGTGGAGTTTAAGTGGGGATGCTACTTTAACTAAAGCTGATAAAGTATTTAATGCTAGTGGTGAAGCTAAAGCAACTATTACTTCTAAAGCTCCATTTAAAGCTAATCCTGTAATTAGCGTAGAAACTATAGGTCAAAGATTAAGTCAAACTATAGCTTATTCAGATAAAGAAATTTATACCCCAAAAATAACCTACCCAAGCTTTAAAGGAAAAGAAAAAACAATAGATTATGAAACTGATTTTGAAATTCCTATTAGCGGATTAATGCCAAATTCTTACATTGAGATTCTTAAAAATCAAACTGTAAAACCAATACATTCATACACTTTAGCAGTTGATGAGCATGGAAAAGCGCAATTGCATTTTAGACCAATTTCAGATTATAGTGTTAAAGATTTTCAAGTTAAATTTAAATATAATAAAACAAAAGATACAGAAGAAATCTTTACAACAGATATTATAAATCTATATCAATATGGTCTAAATATTGAAAGTCTTGGTATAATTGAAGCTAAGCAAGGAAAAGTTTTAACCTTGAAGGCGATTAATGGGAAACCTAAAACAAAAGTAAAATGGAAAATTATAAGTGGTAGTGGTGTCTTATCGCACAATGAAACAACTTTTAACGACAAAGGAGAAAGCACTATAATTTTGGCCGCAAAAGCTCCATACGATGATGTTAAAATAGAAGCTGAAGCAGAATTTGATAGTAAAAAAGCAAACACAACCATATATTATAGCTTTGACCCTATTATACATGATGATGATAAAATTACTTTTGATAAAGGAGGGGTAATAACAATAACCGGTTTAAAACCTAACAGTGAAGTTGTTATTGGTTTAGAAAAGTTGTATTATACTGCTTTAGAGGAAAGTGGTAGAATTTTGAACGCCAATAAAAACGGGGAGATTAAATTACATTTTAATCCTGTTTCTTCTGTTAATACGGATGATTATGATAATAGATTTTTTAGAGTCAAGTTTACTTATAGAAAAAGTAATAATGAACCTACTGCTGAAAAAACAATCTCATCTTTCGTGAGACCACCTGATGTAATTAATATTCATTTTGAAAGTATTAATGATTTACAACACGGTTGCTGGGTTCCAGCAAATTCTTATTTTTCTAATGGAATGCCAAATGCACCAATAGAAGTAAAACCACAATGGACATGGATGATTGGGATGAGTAGTTATAAAGTTTTACAAAAAGATGCAAAATTTGATAGAAACGGAAAAGCAACCTATAGAGAGGGTGTTATATGGTGTACTGTTGGGAATGTTGGGGATCTTTATTATATGGATTTATATGTAGATGGAAAAAAATATTCTTTAACAGCTGTAACGCGATATGGATATAAAGGCTTTGAGTGGGATTCTTGGTCAAGTGATTCTTACAATAGTACTCTTGAGTAGTTTTATATAAGTAAAGACCGGGAATATGCCATTTTACAATTTTATGCAATTTCTATCTCTGTTAGCTCAACTTTCAGAGGTAGAAATTAAAACTCTTATAGAATATAAAGATTTATTATTAAAAGCATTGTCATCTTTAAATGAATCAAAAACATTTGATGTAAAAGAATGTGTACGACTTATTGATACCCTTGAAGAAACTTTTTTCGATAAACTTCAAATAGAAGAAAGTAAAAAGAAAGAAATTTGCAAAAATATCATCAAAATACTAAAAAATCATTGGAAAATGTTTTTTTGAAAGCTAGATGGTGTCAAGGGGGAGACTTGAACTCCCGACCTCCGGCTTATGAGACCAGCGCTCTAGCCAGCTGAGCTACCCTGACATAAGAAGTTAAAATTATACTTTATTTTGCTTAACATTTTATAAAATGCTTATTTTGTAATTTTTTATATATTTTTTAACTTTTTTGTGCTACAAATATAAAACTATATTAAAAAAGGATTTTAATGCAAATTAGCTCAAGTTATGGCAATGCCTTTTACACGCAAAATCCTTATCAAAACGAAGATAAAAAACAAACCAAAGAAAACATTTCAGAAAAAGAAAATCCACAGCAAATAAAAGAAAATGATAACAATCAAGAAAAAGATGAAAAAACTCAAAAAGTCAATGGTAAAGACTTAAGCAACGAGGAAGTAAAACAAGTACGAGAACTTGAAAAAATCGACAGAGAAGTAAGAGCTCATGAAGCAGCCCATCAAGCAGCAGGTGGAGCCTTAGCAGGTGCTGCAAGTTTTGGCTATACAAGAGGCCCTGATAATAAAATGTATGCAGTTGAAGGAGAAGTGCCTATAAGAATGCAAAAAGGCAATACTCCTGAAGAAACTATAGCAAATGCTATGCAAGTAATTGCTGCAGCTATGGCACCAGCTGATCCTAGTCCGCAAGATTATAAAGTAGCGGCTAATGCTATGCAAATGCAAAATGATGCGCGCACCGAACAAGCTAAAATAAAAGCAGAAGAGCTAAAAGCACAAAATGAAAAAAGTAAAAATGAAAATGCGGAAAAAACAAATTCAAATTCCAAAGCTATAAAATCATACACACAAAATTCATCACAAGATTATATAGGAAGTCAGTATAACAAAAGCGCATAGTGGCAGAGAGGAAGGGATTCGAACCCTCGGTGAGTTGCCCCACACACGCGTTCCAGGCGTGCTCCTTCGACCGCTCGGACACCTCTCTAAAAATGAAAATTATAACTTATTTTTTTAAATTTACACTAAAAAGGGATTTTATGAAGCTTTTTTACTCTTGTTTTTATCTTCTTATTTTACTTTTTTTAAGTGCTTGTTCAAATCATGCTAATGTTAATTTATCTTACGAAAAAGCCTTTATAAACAAACAATGTGATGAAAACATCCTAGCTTTAAAAAATGCAGATAAAGACACCATATATACAGGGTTAAATTTAGCTTCTTTAGCAAGAGTTTGTAAAGATTATGAAAAAAGTAATACTTTTTTTGATAAAGCAGAAGAAGCTTATAAATATGATGTAGATTTACAAAATGGGCTTCAAAAAGCCACTAGAAATTTTAGTGAAATTTTACTTAATGATACCATCAATGACTATCAAGGTTATTTTTATGAAAGGATTATGCTAAATACCTACAAAGGTTTAAATTATATGAGCTTAGGTGATTTTAAAAACGCAAGAGTGGAATTTAACCGAGCTTTATACAGACAAGATAGAATGAAAGAATATTTTTATGATTATATACAAAAAGCTCAAGAAGAATACCAAAAAGAACTTCAAAAAAATAAAAAAATATATACAAGTTTTCAGCAAAATTTAAACCCTATCTATAAACAATATGACAATCTTCTTAGCACATTTAACGCAAATAAAAATTATACTAATATCTATGCTAGCTATCTTAGTGCTTTATTTTTCTTTTTTGACAAAGATTATATTAAAGCTTATGATCTTTTAAAAGAAGTAGCCTTAAGCGATGTGAAAAACAAACAACTTCAAAAACAATTTCAAGTATTTGAAAAATTCACTCATTTAAAAACATCCTTCCCTCAGCAAAAATATATTTTTATCATTTATGAAAATGGTTTTAGCGCCACAAAAGAAGAATTTAATCTCACTTTACCATTTGTTTTTAATGATAATCTTGCAAATATTAGCGTAGCTTTTGCTTACTTAAAATCAAGAAATGCTTCTTATAAATTCTTGCAAAGTCAAGATGAAAAAACTCAAAATTTAATTTATTTTGATGATATTATAGCAAGTGAGTTTAAAACTCTTTTGCCTTCCATGGTAATGAAAACCCTAGCCTCAAGCGCACTTAAAACTTCAATTAATTTAGCCATAGCTAATAATGACTCTAGTGGTTTTTTATCATTTATTAGCACTGTTAGCACTGCTTTAATTAACAAAGCCGATCTTAGAATGTGGCAAGCTTTACCAAAAAGTGCTAGTATTTTAATGCTAAAAAATGAAGGTTTAGTTAAAATTTATGATGATAAAGAAAAAATAATCTTTGAAGATGCGTTGGAAAAAGATAAAAATTATATTGTACTTATAAGATCTTTTGTACCAAGTTCAAATATTATTTATAAAATTAAAGAACAATAAGGAGATAAAATGAAAAAAAGTTTATTTTTTATGATTTTTGCACTTTTAGTTTTCAGTGCTTGCTCTTCACAGCCAAAATATACTGATGGTAAAGCTTCTCAAAAAGTGCAAGGCGATGCACTTACTTTGGGACTTGATAGAGAAGATTTTGAAAAAACTGCCGAAGATATGATACAAAGTTTGCTTAGCGATCCTGCTTTTGCAAATTTAAATAGCTCTAATAGAAAAGTTGTTGCCATAGGAAAAATCATCAATGACACCCCACAAAGAATAGACACAGACAAACTCACTTCAAAAATTACCATAGCATTAAGAAAATCTGGAAAATTTATACTAACAACCGCTGTGGCAGCAGGCGGAGCAAAAGATAGCTTATCTCATGATGTAAGAGACTTAAGAGACAATGAAGAATTTAATCAAAACTCCATTGCTAAAAAAGGCACACTTTTAGCTCCAAATTTCTCGCTTTCTGGTAAAATCAGACAAGATACTGTGAAGCTTTACAATGGCAAAATTCAAACCGAATATTTTTTCCATTTAATTCTTACGGATTTAACTAGTGGCTTAGCCTTTTGGGAAGATGAAAAAACCATCAACAAAACAGGTAAAGGCAAAAGTGTAACATGGTAAAAAAACTACTAATTCTTTTTTTAACCCTCGTTTGTCTTTGTCAAGCACAAAGTGCTTTAAACAAAGAAAGTTATGGCGAGGGTTTTGGAAATACAAGAAGTGAAGCAATAAAAAATGCTATCAATGAAGCTCTGGGAAAAATGGAAGGTTTAAAACAAGTCAAACTTAAAAAATTTGAATTTAATTTTAATGGAAATTTTAATATAGGCTATGATGAGGAAATTGATTTTGTTAGTAATGGAGTTTTTAATAGTTATGATATTAAATCTTTAACTCAAACAAATCAAAATGAATTTCATGCAAAAGTTGTAATTTATAAAAAACTTTACAATGAAAAAAACCTTGAGGATAAAAGTTCGCTAATTATCATCAACAAAGTTAAAGATGAGCTTTCGGCTAAATTTGAACAAGAACTTTTAAGCGTTTTACTCCAAAGTAAAAAATTTAGAATTTTAGATAGAGCAAATCTTGATCTTTATAATCAAGAAAAATCTTTACTTATAAAAAATGCAAGCGATGATGAACTTGTTAAACTTTACAATGTTTTGGGTGCTGATTTTTTACTCATTTTAAATCCTAAAATAACACAAACACAAAATGAAATTAGCACTCAAACTTATAATATTAACATTGATTATCGTTTGATAGAATTTGCTACAACTCAAATCAAAGCTTCTGATACTTTAGAGTTTAAAATGAGCTCTACAAGCAATTCAAGCAAGCAAAAAGCCCTTAGGGGTATTGCTACAAAAATTACAGAAGATATTTTTAAACATTCTAAAGACGATCAAGAAGAAGAAATAGAGCAAGGTTTAGATGCAAACTATCAAATCAACAATGAAGGTGGGGTTAATTTAGGTTTTTAGCCTCTAAAAACTCACACCTTTTACAAAGCTCAGCTTTTAAAATTCCTTGCTTAAAACCTTCTTTTAATTCTATATATAAAGAGGAATTTAAAAGCTCACTAAAATCTTTTTCAAAACAATTTCCAAGTTTTATATCCCCTTTAGTATCCAAACAACAAGGCACTAAAGTCCCGTCACTTAAAATAGCAATTTGCCCATTTAAAGCATGACAACACCCCTTCTCTCTAATAATCTCATCTTTCAAAGAAGGCCATTTAAAAAGTCTAGCTTGGTGTAAGATAATATGCTTTTCTAAGCGATTTTTAGCTTTTTGCTTTTGAATTTTTATTTTAAAAATTTGCTCTAAAAAATCATAAATTTTTTCATTTTCTAAAGGCGGGTTGAAATTTTTATCTAAATTCCAAAGTCTTAAGTTGATAAAAGAATTATTTTTATTTTCTAAGTGTAAAAAAATAAGCTTCAAAATAGGCTCAAAGTATTCTTTTAAGCTCATTCTACTTTGAGATAAAAAAGCACCCAAAGAGATATTAATTTGGTGTATATTTTTAAAACTTAAAGCAAAATTGATTTTTTCTTCATCAAAATAAAATCCACTCGTAGTAAGCTCTATTTGCATATTAAATTTTAAAGCTATTTTTAAATACTCTTTTAAATTTAAAATCCTTAAAGGATCTCCAAGTACATGGAAAGTAAAAAGCTTGGCATGATTATGCACGCTTTTACAAATTTTTTCAAAGTCTTCAAGGCTCATTTGTTTTCTTTGGGCTTTTTGACTAGGACAAAAATCACATTTTAAACCACAAATATCACTTAATTCTATATAAATTTTCTCAAAATACATAATCACTCTTTTTAAAAAGCTCAAATGCTTTTAAAGCAAGTTTTGAAAGCGTGATATACTCTAATTCTTTATAAGCAAAAGCTTTAGCTTGAAAGTCTTCAAAATCATCATCTTTTAAAAAATACACCTTAGCATTGATTTTGTATTTGGTATAAGAATGCTTAAATTCTCCTATAAATTTTGCTTTTTTTTGGTTTTTGTATTCTAAAAAATTATATAAATTAAAATACAACTTTTCTTGACTCTTAATGAGTAAAAACTGCTCGTTTTTTTGCACTATAAGTATTTTTAAAATAGTATTTTCGTATTGAATTTTTTTAGTTGGGTTAAATTTTTTATATTCGTTTTTTCCACTACAAAAGTCTTTTAAAGGACAAATTTCACATTTTGTATTTTTAGGCAAGCAAACCAAAGCCCCTATATCTAACAAAGCTTGGTTATGATCAAATGCATTGTCATAGTTTAAAAATTCTTTTGCCTTTTGTGTTAAAAGTTTAGAATTTGGATTTTGCAAACTATAAAATCTACTCAAAACTCTTTTTATATTTGCATCCACAAAAGACTTAGCTTGCAAAAAACCAAAACAAGCTATAGCACCAGCTGTATATTCTCCAATACCAGGAAGCTTTTGAAGCTCTTTAATATCAAATGGTAATTTTGCATTAAATTCTTGCACACAAATTTTTGCACATTTGTGCATATTTCTAGCTCTAGTATAATACCCAAGTCCTTGCCAAGCTTTTAAAACCTCATCTTCACTTGCCATAGAAAGCGCTTTTAAAGAAGGAAATTTAGCTAAAAACTGAAAATAATAATTTTGCAAAACACTCTTTACCTGAGTTTGCTGAAGCATAATCTCACTAACATAAACAGCATAAGCAATATCAATATTTTTTAATTTTTCTAAATCATCTGCTTTAGCGTATTTTTTATACTCATCATGCAAAATACGCCAGGGAAGATTTTTCCTACCATTTTGATCATACCATTTCAAAATATTTTCATGAATTTTTTGCATTAAGACTTTCTTTATTTTTAAAAAAATTATACAATCTATTCTTAAAGGCTTTATGTTAAAATAAAAAAATATTTTTAAAAAGGAGTAAAAATGAAAAGTTTTTTGAAAGGTTTGGGTTTAGGATTACTTTGTTTAGTATTATTTGTACTAGGAGTGGTTTTTAACACTGAATTTTTAGGCTTAAAAAATCATAATAAACAAAATATAGAATTTTCAAGAAATATAGAAGTATCTAATGAAATTATGCCAAATATCTTCAATGCTACTTTAAATTTTAGTGCCAGCGAAGAACTTAGTAAAAAAACTATTATTTCTAGTGAAGAAAAAAATCATATTGCTAAAACATTTAAAGAAATCTCAGATCGTATTGCTAAAGAAAATTATTGCAAAGGTGGAAGTTATACTTTAGAGCCAAATTATAATTATTATCAAGGAGTAAAAACGCTAAATGGATATAGATTGCACTCTAATTTTACTTGCCAAATTCCGCAAAATAAAAGTAAAGACTATGAAAATCTTATAAAAGATATAGAAAGTATTAGCGCTACTAATGCTTTAATTTCTTTTAATACCAAAACTTTGCAAGCTGGCTTTGATGAGGCTATTTTAGAAGCAAACAAAGAAGATTTATATGATCTTGCATTTAAAAAAGCTTTTGAAAAGGCTCAATATTATTCTAAAACTTTAGCAAAAACTTGCGCGATAAAAAACATTCATTTTGATAGTTGCAATATCAAACATAATGCTCCAAGTTTAGCAGCTGGTGCAGATAGCATTGTATTGCCTATTGTTAAAAGCGACAAACAAAACTTAAAAGCTAATGTGCTTTTTGTTTGTCAATAAATTTCATTTTGGCTTTATTTTGAGTTTTTATAATTTCTCATCATTAATTTAAAGGAGAAACAATGAAAAAAATTGTAAGTTTATTTATAGTGGGTTCTTTGGCTGCTTCATTTGCCATAGGAGCTGATTTTTCTAAAAAAAGCAATGATGAGATTTTAAATCTTGCAAAAACCGTTAGCGCGCAAGATCAAGCTGATTTGGTTATTGAGATGAAAAAAAGAATGAATGAGATGAAATACAAAGACGCAAGAGATTTTCATCAACAATTTAAAACTAATTTGCGCGAAAATATCTCTAAACTTTCTGCGCAAGAAAGAAACCAAAGAAAGGCTATTGTTCAAGAAGGTATGCAAAAACTAACCGATGAAATGAGCGGCAAAGAAATAAGAAAGTTAAATTTGCATCATTACAACAATGCCCATTCCCATAAAAATCATCATGGTTTAAGATCACACCATGCAAATTGTCCGATGAGATAAAATGGCAGCAAAAATTCTACTCTTAGAAGATGATTTAAGTTTAAATGAAATTATAAACGAAGCTTTAAGCGATGAAGGCTTTAAAGTCTCTTGTGTATTTGATGCACAAGAGGCACTAGAAAAAGCTTATGAAGAAAATTTTGATCTTTGGATTTTTGATGTTAAAGTCCCAAAAGGCAATGGTTTTGAAGTTTTAAAAGAATTAAGAGAAAGTGGTAAAAATACTCCTGCTATATTTTTAACTTCTTTATCTATGCCTGATGATGTAAGACAAGGATTTTTATCAGGTTGTGATGATTATATTAAAAAGCCTTTCGATATAGATGAATTGATTATCCGTGTAAAAAATATCATTAAAAGAAATTTTAGCCACCAAAAAGAAGATCTAATTTTTCTTAACTCCTCAAAAAATATTTCTTTTGATCCACTCAACAAAACTCTTTATCAAGATAAAACAATCATCAATCTTACCAACAAAGAAAAAGAACTTTTAGCTTTACTTTTAAAAAAACGTCCGCATTTTGTAAGCATAGAAACCATTTTTGATGAAATTTGGAGTTTGGATGAAGAACCAGCAATTATGAGCCTTAGAGTTTATGTGAAAAATTTAAGAAAAATTCTTGGAAAAGACCTTATTATCAATCAAAGAAACATAGGTTATGCCATAAGGTTAGAAAATGAAAAGTGAAAATTTTAATAATACTATTTTTAAAATTCTAGCTCTTTATATCATCACAAGTGGTACTTTTCTTACAATTTTTTTTATTACTTTTTATCAAAAAGAAGCAAATTATATACGATTAAACCAAATAACACATTCATACACTCACTATAATTATATTTTGCAAAATATCATCGAAGCAAGACACGATAGAACATATTTAAATCAAGAAGATTTTTCCTATATATCCAAAAGACTCAACACTCAATTTGCCATTATCGCAAACAACCAAGTTATTTTTAGCAATTTAACTTTCGATGCTTTAAAAATATTAACACAACTTAAAAAAAATGATTTTATTTACAATGAAAACAAAAGATTATTTATAGATTTTTCAAGGATTAGAAATCTCAACACCTATATAGACACAAGTAATCTAAAAAAACCAAAACACCATTCTCATTTCTTAAGACATAAAAATATTCATATCATTATAGAAACTAATGATCTTGGTTTTAAAAAAGAACAATACCGCAAAGATAATTATAACAATCTAGACATCAATGATTTTGCCGATGAACTTTGGAAATTAAAATTAAAAACTATTTTTTATACACTTATATGTATTTTACTACTTGCTATAATTGCTTATATACTCATCTTACTTGTCTTTAAAAACATCAAAGAACAATTTAAAACACTCAATGATTTTATTAAAGACACCACGCACGAAATTAATACGCCTTTAAGTGTGATTTTAGCTAGTATTAAAAAATTTGATGATACAAATTTGAATCCAAATAACACTAAAAAACTAAATCATATCAAACTAGCAAGTAAAAATTTAAACCATATCTATCAAAACCTCATAGCCTTAAATTTTTTCTTACAAAAAGAAAATTTCAAAGAAGATATTAATTTAAAAGAGCTTTTAGAACAAAGGCTAGAATACTTTGAAACTTTAATCACGCAAAAAAATCTCATCATTGAAAGAAATCTTTTAGAGCAAAGCTTTTATGCTAATAAAGAAGAAATACAAATTTTAATCGACAATATTTTAAGCAATGCTATAAAATACACTAATACTCATAAAAAAATCTATATTTGTTTAAAAGAAAAAACACTTAGCATTAAAGATGAGGGTCAAGGTATGAGTGCTAAGGAAATAGCTCAAATTTTTACACGCTATAAGCGCTTTAATCAAGACCAAGGTGGCTTTGGCATAGGTTTAAACTTAGTCAAGCAAATAGCTGATAAAAATAATATCAACATTAAAGTTTTAAGCAAAGAGAATGAAGGAAGTGAGTTTATACTTTCTTGGTAAGGATAAAAATGGATATTTGTTTAGAAAAAATAAAAATGGAACAAACTTGGAAAGAATTTTTAAAAGATGAGTTTTTAAAACCTTATTTTTTAGAGATAAAAACTCATTATATCAATGCCCTAAACGAAGGAAAAATCATATATCCACCAGCAAATTTAATCTTTAATGCTTTTAACCTAGCTCCTTTACAAGATTTAAAAATCATACTTTTAGGACAAGATCCTTATCATAACCCAAATCAAGCTATGGGCTTAAGCTTTAGTGTGCCAATGGGAGTTAGAATTCCTCCATCTTTGCTTAATATCTACAAAGAATTGCAAGATGATTTAAATATCCCTATAGCAAAACATGGTGATTTAAGCAAATGGGCTAAACAAGGAATTTTACTTTTAAACTCTATCTTAAGCGTAGAAGCAAACAAACCTGCTTCGCACGCACATTTTGGTTGGCAAAAATTTACTGATGCGGTTATATCAAAACTTAGCAATGAAAAAGAGGGTTTGGTATTTTTACTTTGGGGAAATTATGCTAAAAACAAAAAAGTTTTAATCAATCCTCAAAAACACTTTATCCTAGAGGCAGCACATCCTTCGCCTTTAGCAAGAAATGCTTTTTTGGGTTGCAAACATTTTTCAAAAAGCAATGAAATTTTATTAAAACTCGGCAAAAGTCCTATTGATTGGGATTTAAACTCATAATTTACTTTAAATCTATATACTTTAGGAAAATTTTTATAAAGGATTAATATGAATTGCCCAGTTTGTGCAAATACAGCTTTATTAATGAGTGAAAGAAATGGAGTTGAGATTGATTATTGTCCAAAATGTCGTGGCGTTTGGCTTGATCGTGGTGAACTTGATAAAATCATAGAAAGAAGTTCTTCTCAAAGCGCGCCACAACCATCTCATCAACAAAATTACAACCAACAAGCAAACTATCATCACAATAATGACTATAAATACAAGAAAAAAGAAAGTTGGATTGGAGAATTATTTGACTTTTAAGCCAAAAGGCTTAAAAGTTTTATAATTTTACTTTAATCAAGGCATTTTCTGCCATTTTTGGCACCCATAAATACTCACCATCAAAAAACATGTCTGCAGGACCTTTTATAGGGTTTAGATCTAGCTTTATCTCTTTGTTGTCTTTTAGAATATAAATATATCCTTGAAGATTTTTACCCCAGCTTGACACTAAAAGATTTTTATCTTTATCAAACACTACACCATCAAACTGTTCTATTTTATTACTTAATTCTTGAATTTTCTTTGTGTTTAAATCAATACTAATGATTTTTCCACCTGCTTTATCACTTGGATCATAACCTGCTACAAATAAAGTATTTTTTTCTATCAACAATCCATTTGGGCCACCATATTTTAAATCTAAATGGATGAAATTTTCGTATTTTTTCTCTTTTAAAAATACTTTATGAATATATCCTGTACCTGTATCACTCACTAACAATGTATTATTATCCAAAACTGCTATATCATTTAAAAATACTGCATTTTTTATAGGGAGCTTGAAAATTTCTTTTTTACTTTTTACATCAAAACCATATAAAACATCAATATCTACAACATACAAAACATCAGCTATTTTAGACATACCCTTTGGAGCATTAAGGTTTTTGATAAATTCTAGTTCTACAACTTTTCCATCTTTGTCTAACTTTGAAATAAAACCATCATTATCTTTATTTAGTGGAGTCAATTCTTTTCCTACATTAGACACATAAACCACACTTTTGTCCACATATACACTTTCAGGATGTGCAAAACCTTTAAATTCTTGAAACTCTAAAGCATCTGCACTACAAAACGCAAATAAAGCTAAAGCTAAAATACTTTTTTTCATACTGTTACCTTTCTTAATTATTATTAGTAAATTTTAATATAATTTAAAATTAAAATCTATCACTTTTAAGACAAAAAATATAAGTTTTTTGATTTTTGCTCTTGTTTTGGTGTAATGCCATATCTTTTTTTATATCTTGCTATAAACCAAGCAGGGGAATTAAATCCAAGCTCATGACAAATTTGAGTGATATTCTTAGTGGAAAATTCTAGTAAAAATTTAGCTTTTTCAAAACGCTTATTATCAAGCCATTCTTTAGGACTTATCCCAAAACTTTGTTTGAAATTACGACTAAAGCTTGCTATATCCATTTTACTAAATTTAGCCATAGAAGCCACATTTTCAAAATCATTTTTACAATACGCAAACATCTGATAAAGATCTAATTTAAAACCACTTAAAATTGCTTTTAAAAAGGCTAAAAATTCTGCATTGTCTTCACTATACAGTAAAGATAAAAATAATTCTTCAAATTTTAACTTAAGCAAATATTCGTTATTTTTAGAACTGTTTATATAAGGTAAAAATGATTGAAAAATACTCTTAGTTACAAAATCTGATTTTAAACTAAATAAACTTTTAGAATACTCTAAAGAGTTTAATTTAGAAATTAAATCTTGATATTTAAAAACAAGCTCTATCAAAATACTCTCTTTAAAACATAAAATAATAGACTTATAAGTATTTTCACTATTTAAATAATCTCTAATAGAAAAGGAATTTTTTGTAAAAAAAATAATTTCATCTTTGCTTGCTTTAAAATGATTATCAATAGTATAAATACTTTTAGAACCCTCTAATATAAAAACCAAAGCATAGTCTTTAAATACAACTTCTTGATTTTTATCATTTGAAGAATTTTTTTGATAATAACACAAAGAAAATAAAGAATTTTCTAACACATTGAAACTAACTTTATCAAAGTCTTTTGGAAAAACTAACATTTTGACATTTTTATAAGTTTTTTGATTATTGTATTTTATAAAAAATAATAAAAAATAATTTTTCATTAAAAATATATGCTACAATAAAATAATTTTTAACAAAAGGAGAGAAAATGAAAAAAATTATACTAGGTTCTTTACTAGCATCAAGTTTTTTAATTGGAGCAAATTTAGAGAATTTTGATCCAAAAGCACAAAAAGATCATTTAGTTATCAAAATGGAAATTCTTGATAAAAATGCCAACAAAAATGCAGGTGAAGTTGTAGCAGTACAAACTCCTTATGGAGTGGCATTTTACCCAAATCTTCAAGGTTTAGAAAGTGGAATTCATGGTTTTCATGTTCATGCAAACGCTGATTGTGGAACAACTGATAAAGGTTTAGGTATGAAAGCTGGTGGTCACTGGGATCCTGAAAAAACTGACGCACATTCAAGCCCATGGGATGATAAAGGCCACAGAGGTGATTTACCACCACTTTATGTAGAAAAAGACGGTAAAGCAACTAATCCTGTATTAGCACCAAAAATCAAAACACTTAATGAGCTTAAAAATCACTCTTTAATGATACATTTTGGAGGAGATAATCATAGCGATCATCCTGCAGCTCTTGGTGGCGGTGGCGCTAGAATGGCTTGTGGGGTAATTAAATAAAACACATACTAAAGGCTTTTTAGCCTTTAGTATTATTTAAAAAGCTTAGTAAAATCAAAATCATTCATAAAATCGTGGCTTGATCCGCCAAAACTTTGACTAGGACTATAAGTAGCAATAGCCACTGCAAGCTCACTAAGCATAGAAGCTATTTCTTCTCTTTTATCTATTATATAAGCTTTCATTCCTTCATAATCACTAGTTTCTAAAATTTTTAAAGGGTTATAAATTTCAAAAGCAAAAGCCTTTGAGCCTACATTTACATTATAATTATTATCAAATAAAGCATTGCCTAAAAATGAGCAATTATCTACTATTTTCAAACTTTCACTTGCGATTAATACTTTATCTTGCACATCTTCATAATTTTTATCTTCTAAAAGTTTTGAAATTTTTTTCAACGAAGAATTTAAAATTTGCAAAGCACCGACAAAGTCGTTTGCATCGGTAATATCTTCACTAAATTTTTGTGTTTGGTGTTTTAAATTCGCACCATCTATACTTGAACCTACTTGTCCTAAATGTTTTTGTAAGATTTCTAATTCATCTCTCATAATATACCTTCCTTGTTATTGCTACAACAAGAAAAGCATTTTTTATTCCAAATTTTGATCTACCCAAACTCTAAAATCTTTAGCAAAAAGTAAAAAAACCTCATCGTAGTTTTGGATTAAAATTTGAGGATTGTTATCATTTAATTCTTTTTCGTAGTAAAAATACTTACTTGCTATAAGTTTTTTAGTGTTTATTTGCACCAAATTTAAATTAATACCAAACTTTATTTTAGAATACACCTCATCACTAAAATCTTGCTCTAATATATCTACTTTACTTTCTAAAACATAATCAGCACTAGCTAGACTATCTTGATTTAAAACTGCTTTAAATACCCCCAAATCTTGCAAATGAAATTCCAAAAAAGTTTTAATCATCAAAGCAGGATTTTCTTTCCAAAAATGATAAGCATAAGCATTAACAACATGATCTTTTTTATAAAAAATTTCATTAGTATAAGCTAAACCCTTAGGCAAAGAAACTATAATAGTTGTATTTTTCATTTTATTTTGACTTTGCTCTAGCTTTTCTAAATTAATACTAAAATATTTATTTGCAGGCAAAGTTTGACTTGGACTAATCAAAGAACAAGCACTAAAAAAAATAGCTACTAAACTAATATATAAAAATTTCATTTTATTCTCCTGGAGCATATTGAATGGCTTTATTTTTATAAATTACATCGGAAGGATTTTGTTTTAAATTTTTTAATAATTGCGTAAAATCTAAAAATAAAACTCTTAAAATATCTAAATTTTCATTTAAAAGCATTCTGCTTTTATTAAGCTCGTTAAGTTGGCTATTAGCATTGTTTAAAAAATTTGAAAATTCATCTGCACTTTTACCAAGTTTAGAACTTGTTTTATTTAAATTTTCTAAAAATGCTGGCGCATTAGCATTTAAATGTGCGGATAATTCTGATGAATTTTGTAAAATTTGCTCGATATTTTTTAAATTTTTATCACTTAAAAGATTTTCTAGTTTAAGCTTTGAAACATTAATAAGCTCTAAAAGATTATTTGCTTGCTTGTCTATACTCGTAAAAAAACTTTCCTTTGATTTTATGATAGGATAGACATCATCATCTGCTTTTAAAACACTAGCTTCCTCACTACCCCCTGCAAGCTGAATGAATTTAAACCCTGTTATACCTTGAATTTGTAAGCTTGCATAAGTATCTGTTTTAACAACTAAACTAGAATCAAGCTTAACTAAAATTTTCACTCTTAGTTGCTTGCTCGAGCTATCTATGCTGATATTTTCAACACTTCCAACATCCACTCCTAAAAATTTAACCGGAGCTTTGACGCTAAGCCCTGCAACTGATTCTTCCATATAAATTTCATAATATTTAAAA
The DNA here is from genome assembly GCF_024723515.1 of Campylobacter sp. W0066.2. Classification (NCBI taxonomy): domain Bacteria; kingdom Pseudomonadati; phylum Campylobacterota; class Epsilonproteobacteria; order Campylobacterales; family Campylobacteraceae; genus Campylobacter; species Campylobacter sp. W0066.2. The sequence continues at coordinate 16,780 of NZ_JANQCV010000011.1, forward strand.
GATTTCTCATCTTTTAAATTCCCATACCACACTATAAAAAATAAGCTGATAAAAAATAACACACAAACAAAAATTCCGATCAAAATATAATTTGCTTTATTTTCCATTATTGCATAAACCTCTCATAAAGTCTTGGATTTTGCTCTTGTAAAGCCTCAACATTTCCCAAAAAACCAACTTTTTTATTCTCTATAATCAAAAAGCGATTTAATACATTTTTCATACTTTCTTTATCGTGAGTAATTAAAACTACACATAATTTAAAGCTTTGTTTTAAACTCAAAAGCAACTCATCAAATTCTCTCGAGCTATAAGGATCAAGCCCTGAAGTTGGCTCATCTAAAAAAAGCAATTTAGAATCAAGTGCCAAAGCTCTAGCTATGGCCACTCTTTTTTTCATACCCCCGCTTAATTCACTTGGATAAAGCTTAGCCACACTCTCATCAAGCCCTACCATCTTAAGCTTCATCATAGCTATTTCTTTGATATCGTTTTTGCTAAGTTTTGTATATTCAACTAAAGGTATGCTAATGTTTTCAAGTATATTAAAAAAGCTAAATAATGCTCCATATTGAAAAACAACACCCCATTGTTTTTGCAAAAACAAAGCATCTTCATCGCTTATATTTTTTAATCTCTTGCCTAAAATTTCATACTCACCCTTATCAAAATGCTCAAGCATTAACATTTGTCTTAAAAGTACAGATTTACCACTACCACTACCGCCTAAAATGCCAAAAATTTCATTATCATGCACTTCAAAGCTAATATCTTCATGTACACATTTACTTCCAAAATAAGTGCTAATATTTTTAGCTTTTATAATCAAAATCCAGCCTTTGTTAAAAATACAGAAAAAATTGCATCAAAAGCTATCACCCAAAAAATAGCATTTACCACACTTTTTGTCGTATAAACACCTATGCTTTCAGTAGTTTTTTGCACAAAAAATCCCCTAAAACAAGCAATAGAAGCAATCAAAAATCCAAAAATAGGTGCCTTTATAAGCCCTATGATGATATGTTTTAGCTCCACTGCTTCTTTAAAACGACTCATAAACTCACTCATACTAATTTCTAAACTAAACCAAGCAACTACAATTCCACCTATAATACTTAAAATATCCGCCACTATTACCACCAAAGGCATGGCAAGCGCTAGGGCTAAAACTCTAGGTAAAATAATAAACTCACTCTCTTTAAAACCCATAGTTTTCATCGCATCAATTTCATCAGTGAGTTTCATTACTCCAATTTGAGCTGTATAAGAACTTGCGCTCCTACCAGCTATAACAATAGCGCTAATTAATGGTGCAAGCTCTCTAGTAGCAGAAATTCCCATTAAATCAACAATGTAAATATTAGCTCCAAACTGTGCAAGTTGATACGCAGCTTGATAAGCAAGTACCACACCCACAAGCAATGAAGTTAACATAATAATAGGCAAAGCATTAATAGCACTATTTTCTACATGATATAAAAATGCCTTAAAGCGAAGTTTTTTAGGATTTAAAAGTGTTTTAAAACAAGTATAAATAATAAGCCCTATGAAATTTAAAAACTGCACTAAAAGCGCAAAAGATTCAACAACATTTTTTCCTAAATTTTCAAAAAAATCTTTAAGTGTTTTTTTATCTTCATAAGAATTATAAAAGCTTTTATAGTTTTTTTGACAAAGTTCAAAAAGCTTAGCATGCTCACTTTTAAGATTTACTCTACTAAGCTCAAAACCTTTTTGCTTAAGTTCATTTTCTAAAGCTAGAAAATACCTAATCCCGGCAGTATCTATAAAATCTAAATTTGCATAATCAAAAATAATATTTTTTTGAGTAGGAAAGTCTAATTTTTCTAATTTTCCTACGCTAGTTTTATCCCATATACCAAAAACACTAAAAATGCATTCTTGATTTTTAATGTCTTTGATGATTTTATTTTTCATTACATAAACTTAAAACATATGAGCTTAATTTTTCCTCACTAAATCCAAAATGCTCAAATACATCTTTATCTTTACCACTCTCACCAAAACTTTCTATGCCATAAAGCTCATCACAAATTCTATAAAGTTCATTTGAATTTGCAGCTTCCACACCTATAACCTTACCTTGTAAAATTCTTTCTTTATAAGATTTTTCTTGAGCGATAAATAATTCATAACAAGGCATAGAAACTACATTAGCAATCACACCTTTTTCTTTTAAATTCTTAGCTACTTTTAAACACAATGATACTTCACTACCGCTTGCTAAAAGTGTAAATTGTGCATTTGCGTTTTCTTCTAATAAATAAGCTCCATTTTCCACATCTCCAAAAACAGGCTCACTTAAAGCACTTAATTTTTGACGTGATAAAACAAAAACACTTGGCATATTAGTTTTAAGTGCAATCTGCCATGCTTTTACATTTTCAACTCCATCAGCAACTCTAAATGTTAATGAATTTGGCATAGCTCTAAAAGTGCTAAGTTGCTCTATAGGTTGGTGTGTTGGGCCATCTTCGCCAACCCCTATGCTATCATGAGTAAAGATGAAAAAGTGTTTAACCCTCATCAAAGCTGCTATTCTTGCAGCAGGTTTTAAATACTCACTAAATATAAAAAAGGTAGCACAATAAGGCAAAAACAAACCATATCTTGCAAAAGCATTTGATATAGCAGCCATCGCATGTTCTCTTATGCCATAGTGGATATTTTTTCCATTTGGAAAATCGCCCATATCTTTAAGTTCAGTTTTATTTGAAGGACCTAAATCTGCACTACCACCTAAAAATCCCGGTAAAGCTTTAGCAATAGCATTTAAAATCATACCATTGCTATCTCTAGTAGCTAAATCTTGTCCTTTAAAATCAGGAAATTGTATTTTTGAAAAATCAGGTTCTAAAAGCTCTTTTAATAAAGCTTGTTTTTCTACATTTAAATTTTGCACTTTTTGATTCCACTTAGCTTGTGCTAAATCTCCAAGTTCTATTGCGGCATTAAAGCGAATTTTAACTTCTTCTGGAATTTCAAAAGTTTTTTGCGGATCAAAGCCTAAAGCTTCTTTTGCCTTTTTAATAAGCTCTTCACCCAAAGGTGCTCCATGAGAATGATGACTTCCTTCAAGCTCCAAAGCTCCTTTAGCTATGGTAGTATGAGCGATGATTAAGCAAGGCTTTTTACTTTCTTTAGCCGTTTTTAATGCTAAATCAATTTGCTCAAAATCATGCCCATCTATCTCAAGCACTTCAAAATTTTGCGCTCTAAAACGCTCTTTTACATTTTCATTAAAAGCAATAGCCACATCACCTTCGATTGAAATATTATTACTATCATAAATGATGATTAAATTATCAAGTTTGTGAAGTCCTGCCAAAGAACAAGCTTCATAAGAAATTCCTTCTTGCAAATCCCCATCACCACATAAACAATATACTTTGTGATTGATAATATCTTCACCCAAAAGTAAACTTGCTTTTTTAGCTGCCATAGCAAAACCAACCGCATTTGCAATGCCTTGTCCTAAAGGCCCTGTGGCGATTTCAACACCTGGAGTGAAAATTTCAGGATGACCTGGAGTTTTAGAGCGTAATTGACGGAAATTTTTTAAATCCTCTAAACTTACATCATAACCACTCAAATGTAAAAAACTATAAAGCAAAGCACTAGCATGACCGCCTGAAAAGACTAATCTATCGCGGTTTAACCATGTAGGATCTTTTGGATTATGCACTAAATGAGTACTTAAAACACTCATAATATCTGCTAAACCCATAGGTGCGCCTGGATGGCCTGAATTTGCTTTTTGTATCATATCCGCACATAAAAATCTTATAGTGTTGGCTTGTTTTTGTAACATTGTTTAACCTTTTAAATATTTATCAATCAAAATTTGAAGCTCATTAGCAAGCTTAGAGTCTAAATTTTTCATTTTTTCTTCGCATAATGCAATTTTATCATCTTTTGCCTTTTTAGCACCTTCTAAACCCAAAAGTTTTACAAAAGAATTTTTATGCAAGTCATTATGAGTTGGCTTTCCTGCTTCTTGAGTATCTAAAGTCGCATCGATAATATCATCTTTGATTTGAAAAACTAATCCTATCAAAAGCCCTATTTCATAAATTTGCTCGCATTCTTTTTCATCTAACTCACAAATTTCACAGCCCATTCTTAAAGCCGCTGCGATTAATCTTGCAGTTTTATGAATGTGCAAAAACTCAACTTGTTCTAAATTTAAAGGTATATCTTCAAAATAACAATCAATAGCCTGCCCAATAATCATACCATTAAGCCCTGCATTAAAAGCTAGGATTTCTATGAGTTTTAATCTAACATTTTCTTTTAAATCAAGTCTTGAAAGTAATAAAAAAGCTTCGGTATTTAAAGCATCACCCACTAAAATAGCGGTGGTTTCATCGTATTTTTTGTGTAAAGTTTGTTTTCCTCTGCGTAAAGAAGCATTATCCATAGCGGGTAAATCATCATGTATTAAAGAGTAGGTATGGATAAATTCCAAAGCCAAAGCTGCATTTAAAGCCTTTTCAAACAAAGCAGGATTTTTGGCATTCACTATCCCTAAAAGAAGTTGAGCTCTAAAATGCTTCCCACCAGCTTCTAACATCCATTTTAAAGCCTCATTAAAAAATGGATGAAAACTTTGAGTTTTAGGAAAATTTTGCTCTAAATGTTGTTTGAATTTTTCTAAAATCACTTATTTAGCCTTATAAAAAAGTCAAAATATCCTTTATTAAAATGTTCAAAATCATTATTTTTAGCTGAAGGGATATTACTTGCTTGTCTTGAAACTAAAACATCAAAAGTATTAGCTTGAGCTAAAACAGCTTGAAGTTCATTAAAATTGTTGATTTTTTGATTATTAATTCTTAAAATCTTATCCCCTTTCATAAATCCAGCCATTTGTGCTTTAGAATTTGGAGTTACTTCTGTAACATTCATTTTCATATCTACGCGCAATCCTAGATTACTATAAAAAGAAGTCGGTTTAGCTTGAACTACTTTTTTAGGTTTAGCAAATACACCCAAATCTTTATCAAAAACTGTCGCAGAAATATTGACATCTTTGTTATCTCTTAGCATATTAAAATACAAAGTTGCACCACGATCAGCAAATAAAATTTTCTCATTTAATTTTCTTATATCATCATAAACTTGTCCATCTACACTCACAAGCTCATCATTAAGTAAAAATTGTCCATTTTTACGCACATTTTTTACATAAATTTTACCATCACGCATATCAAAATCCACACCTATATCACCCCAATAAACATCAGGATATTTTGCAAAGTGTTTTAAATAGCGATTGCCTATAAGCTTACCATCTTCTAAGCTTATACCAAGCATTTTACAACATGGTGAATTAAGCTCTCCGATTTTAGAAGTAAAATCAAGCTGATCACGCTCTGTTAAACTTTGTCCAAAATACTTCAAATGCCCTATATAGCTTTTATTGCTATCTAAAATTCCCACCCAACTATTGCGTGTTAATTCTTCTTCATTTCCCATAGGCGCAGGGATTAAACTAAAATCTGTTTTTACTAAATATAAATTTAAAAAAGGATCATACTTAGTATAGCTGTTTAATTTCGCATTTTTGGTTTTAACTACTGCTAGGGTGTTTTCATTTAAAGCAAAAGCAGGCAAGCCCTCATAAATTAACATACTAGCTTTGTTTTTTTCATAACAACCCAAAAAATCATTAAAAGTCGGTCTTGGCACAGCAAAAAGCACACAAGTTATACCTAAAATACAAAGTAAAATTCTCATAGCATTCCCATTCCGCTAAATAAATTACTAGCCATTGATTTTTTATTTTGTTCTACCATTTTCATCACATCATTCACCGCTGCGATTAATAAAATTTGCATAGATTCTTTATCTTCAAGCAAAGAATCATCAATGCTTATATCGATGATTTCACCTTTTCCATTAGCACTAACTTTTACTAAACCACCGCCACTTTTTGCACTAAATTCTTTTTTTAAAGCTTCTTGCTCTAATTCATTTGCTTTTTCTTGAGCCTTAGTTAAAAGCTCGCCCATTTTAGAAAAATCCATATTTTCAAACATTTATTTTCCTTCTTTTAATATCTCTAATACTACTTCTTTATCATTAAAAGGATATTTTACACCCTTAATCTCTTGATAAGTTTCATCGCCCTTGCCTAAAATCACTACAAAATCATTTTTAGTTTTAAGCTCTAATGCTTTTTTTATCGCTTCTTTTCTATCACATTCTATAAAAACACTCTCATCTTTTTCTATACCACTTAAAATATCATTAATGATATCCATAGGCTCTTCTGAACGCGGATTATCACTTGTGATGATGAGTTTTTTGGCATAGTGTTTGGCGATTTTAGCCATTAATGGACGCTTAGTTTTATCTCTATCTCCCCCTGCTCCAAAAACCACAATCAAATCGCGATATTTTAAAGCATCTAAAACCTTTTCTATGCCATCAGGCGTATGAGCAAAATCTACAATCACATCTTTTGCAACGACTTGCATTCTACCTTCAATGCCACCAAAATTACTAATGGCCTTTTCAAGCTCTTTTAAATTTGGCTTAACAAGTTCATTCACACAAGCACTTGCAGCTAAAAGATTATAAAGATTAAAAAGCCCCACCAAAGAAGAGTCAATCATAAAAGTTTCTTTGCCAAAATTTACCACAGCTTCAATGCCATTTTTTAAAGCATAAGCTTTGATATGATAATAACTTGGATTTTCCACTCCATAAGTAAAAGCACCTTTGATATTAAAATTTATAGCTTTTGTATCTTTATTGATAAATTTCATACACTCATCGGTAAAAAAACTTTCTTTTGCCACTTGGTAGTTTTGAAAGTTTCCATGAAAATCTAAATGATCTTGAGTAATATTAGTAAAAATTTTAGCCTTAAACTCAAGCCCTTCAATGCGGTTTTGCACCAAAGCATGTGAGCTTACTTCCATAATTAAAAATTCACATTTTTCCTTACTTGCTAAAGATAAAAGCTCTAAGGTTTGCAAAATAGGAGCAGTAGTTAAGCCTTTTGGAGTGATATTTTTATCATTTATAAAACTGCCTCTAGTTCCCATCAAGGCACACTTAAAACCTAAATCAAGCAAGATAGAGTAAATAGCCCCTGCAGTAGTTGTCTTACCATTTGTGCCTGTTATGCCTATGATTTTTATATTTTCATCTATATTTAAAAGTTTCTTACACTCAGTTATATTTATAATTTTTGCTTGTTTTTCTAAAGCCTGATGAATAAATTTTTCATTTTGAGCGGTTTTTAAGAAAAAACAATCTTTTTCGCATTCATTAGAATTATCACAAATGAAAGTATTTTCAATCTTTACTATCATAATTTAATTCCTTGATTTTTTCACTAAGCTTGATAAATCTATAATTAGAATAAAAATGCACCGAAACATCTTCCATATAGGCTACAAGCATATCTTTATAACCATGCTCTAAAAGTTTTTCCAAAAAATCCACAAAATCTTCTTTATCATTAATGATAAGTTTATTTGATATTATAACATTTTCTAAGGCTTGTTTAAACCCAACTTTTGCTTCACTCAGTAAAAAATCTTGATAGCTCAAACCCTCAAAATCCTCACTATCTTCTTCAAACTGCACACTTTGACTAAGATTAATAAGTTTTTCTAAGTCTTTATCTACTTTAGTATTTTTATAATTTTGCATAAAAAACTCAAAAAAAACAAAGGCTTCTTCAGGACTTTTTAATGCCAAATCACAAATATTAATAAAAGTTAAAAGTCTTTTATTTTTACGCTTTTCATAAGCAAGAGAAAAATACATCTTAGCATTTTTAAAATCTTTTTTATAAAAGCATTCTATGGCTATTTTTTTATAATTTTGCAAATTCGCTTTCCCCGCCTGCTAAATTTACTATAGTAATATCTGGGTGTATGTCGATTTTAAGTTGTTTTTCTAAGCCGTATTTCAAAGTCGTTCCACTAGCTGGACAGCCATGACAAGCTCCGGTTAGCTTCACATAAACCACACCATTTTTAACCCCTAAAAAATCAAGCCCACCACCGTCATTTTCTAAAATATGCATAGTTTTAGCCAAGCTTGCTTTTACAGGCTCTATTAATTCCTCATCACTAAAAGGCATATTCATAACTTTTCCTTGATTATTTTTAGTTTAATTTTATCTTATTTGTCTTTAAAAAATGTAAATTATTGTTTATTTTAGACTTTTTGCTATACAATGATAAAAATATTTTAGGATTTTTTATGCAAAAACGCACTCAAATAAAAGGTTTTGAAAAACTCAAACTCATTTTTATATTAGGCTTTTTATCTGCCATAGCACCACTTTCAACTGATATGTATTTGCCTGCTTTAAATGAGGTAGAAAAAAGCTTTCAAACAAGTTCTTTTTATACTCAACTTTCTCTTGCAAGTTTTTTCATAGCCTTTTCTTTGGGTCAGCTTTTTTATGGGCCATTAAGTGATGTATATGGCAGAAAAAAACCTTTATATATAGGACTTTTTCTTTTTATTTCTTCAAGCATTGCTTGTGTTTTAGTTGATTCCATTCATGCTTTTATAGCTTTGCGTTTTTTTGAAGCTTTGGGAGGTTGTGTGGGTGTAGTTGTAGCAAGAGCTATAGTAAATGATGTTTTTGAGCTTAAAGAAGCAGCAGGAGTTTATGCTTTGATGATGGTTTTTACTTCTTTAGCTCCTATGCTTTCCCCTACTTTTGGTGGGATTTTGCTTGAGTTTTTTTCTTGGCGTAGTATATTTTTGACATTGTTTATCTTAGGTTTTATTTTATTTTTACTTGTTATTTTTTCCTTAAAAGAAAGCAACCTCAACACCCAAGGTAAAAAATTCAATCACAAAGAAGTTGCAAAAAGTTACAAAAAAATCTTAAAAGATCGTCGTTTTGTGGTGTATTTGCTTTGCGGGAATTTAATCTTTGCAGGTTTTTTTGCTTATTTAACCGGCTCATCTTTTGTTTTTACGCGTGTTTTTGAACTCAGCCCCCAACAATACGCAGCTCTTTTTGGAGCTCATGCTTTAAGTTTTGTTGTATGTGCTAATATAAACGCAAGGATAGTTCTTAAACTCTCGCCTTATTATGTTTTACCAAGAGCACTTATGATGATTACCTTTTTAACTTTTTTACTCATTTTAGAGGCAACTTTTGATCTAGGTTTTTGGGCTTTTGAAATTCCTTTGTGTTTTATCATAGCAAGTTTGGGTTTTATCCTGCCAAATACCACCACTTTAGCTATGGCAAGATCAAAACAAAATGCAGGTAGTGCTTCAGCACTCTTAGGGGCAGCGCAATTTGCTATGGCAGGAGTAATGGCATTTTTAGTAAGTCTTTTAAATGCTAATACACCTATATTTTTATCGCTTATTTTAGGAACTTGTACATTTTTATCTTTGATTTCTTATCTAAGTTTAATCAATAAAAGAAAGTTAAGTAAAATCAAAAAGAAGTTAAGCGTGATTTCTCACGCTTAATTAAGCAATATTTTTGAAAAGATTCACTGACTATATCGAACCTTTTTCAAAAAACTTTATATTTATTTTCAAAACACTTATAAACAATTTATGTTAAAATTTCTCATCAATCAATAAAGGCTTTATTAATGAAAAAAATAGCTACTATTTTTGCAGGTGTTAATGGATCTGGAAAAACTACCTTGTATTATAATGAACTTGAAAAAAACAAAGACTTTGGACTTAGAATCAACATCGATGAAATCGTAAGTAGCTTTGGGGATTGGAAAAATCAAGAAGATCAATTTAGAGCTTCAAGGATAGCCATTAAAATGCGTGAAAACTATATCAAAAAAGCTTATGATTTTAACCAAGAAACCACACTTTGTGGCACTAGCATTTTATCTTTATTCAAAAAGCTACAAAAAAATTCTTACACTATAAATCTTTACTACATCGGACTAGACTCTCCAAACACAGCAAAACAAAGAGTTAAAATTCGCGTAGCTAAAGGCGGGCATGATATAAAAGAAGAACTTATAGAAAAAAGATACTATGAGTCTTTACAAAATTTTAACACCGTTGCTAAATTCTGTAATCACATTACTATTTTTGACAATACTCAAAATTATAAAAAACTCTTAGAATTTAAAAATAGCAAGCTAGAAGTATTTGAAACCACCAAATGGCTAGAACCATTAATGATAAATTTTAAAAATCCAAGTTTATAAATTTTTATTTTAACTTGTCGATATGCAAATAATGCTACTCACTCCTTAAGGCAAGAAAGAAGTGAGTTAGCAATAGATTGAAGGCTTCAAGGCTATCAAGTATTACAAGGTTACCTCGATAACCTTGTAAAGCTTGACCCCAAGGTTTTAAAACCTTGGGTTAGAATTATTGTTTTAATTGAAGCAAAGTATTTAAAAGCTGATCACTTGTGGTAATCGTTTTTGAGTTTGCTTGATAACCCCTTTGGATTACAATAAGCTCAGTTAATGCGCGACTTAAATCCACGTTTGACATTTCTATAGCTGAGCCTTTTAAACCCCCTCTACCACCTTCGCCCGCATGACCTATGGTAGCTGTTCCTGAGTTTGCTGTCGCTTTATAAAGGTTACTACCCATTTCTTCAAGACCCATATTATTTGGGAAAGTAGCTAGAGCAACCTTAGCTAGAGCTAGAGTTTTACCATTTGTAAATTCTCCATAGATATAACCATTCTCATCAGTTCTTAATGCATCTGGCTTTAGATTACCCCCTGTGTAACCATCTGTTTCTTGTTTAGTAGTAGATGAGTCTTTATCATAGCTTGTTAAACCATCAAAACCACCTGTTGTACCAAAGTCAAGTTTTATAACTTGATCAGGTTTTGAGCCGTTATTTCCGGTGAAATTTAATACATTTGGTGTATAGCTTTGAAGTGAGCCATCATTGCCAAATCTTAAATTTCCTACTACTATATTTCCCGGAGCTCCATCACCACTAAAATTAATCTCTGCAGGTTCAGGCACTGAAATGATGATAGACCATTCAGCCCCACCATCTGCTGTTTTAGTTTGTTTGGTAAATTGCACAGTTAGCTCATGTCTAGTTCCTAGCGAATCAAAGATTTCTATACTAGCAGTATGAGCTGATAAGTACATATCTTGAGAATATTTTTCATTATTACCTGCGTTGAAATTTCCATCTAAGGCGCTAAACATCGCTGTGAATTTATCGTTAGTAGCAATTTTGTTTGCCTCATTAGAATAACCTGTAACTTTAAAAGTCATATCTTTAGAATTATCATCTAACTTAGGATTAGTGATTTTAAATCTACCATCACTTTCTACTACAACCTCTACGCCTCTGTTGGCATCTTCCGTAGAACCCTGCATTCCATTAGCCCAATTTTCTATAGTTCCATCACCATCATAATCAACTGCCCATCTTGCATCTCTTTGTAAAAGCTCTCTTAAATCCTCAGTAGTGTGAAAAGTTCTTTGTCCATTTGCACTAGGCATGTTTGCTTCCTCCCGTGTGCCTGCATTTGGATTTGGATTAGCCCCTATATCTACATTATTTGAACTATAAATATACTCATGAGCAGTTATAACTTGAACACTCATTTTTGCTTCACCACTAACAGTATCATTTGATGTGGTTCCCAACCATGCTCTATCAGCTGTCCCTCTAGCTGTTAATAATCCTTCAAGATTTGTATTATCTCCAGGAACATTATCGGCTCTAGATTGCACTTGAGCACCTGCCGTTGTTGCAGGATTGACAACTATATTCAAATTTTTTGATTTAGCGGTAGTTCCCGTGCTATTATCATTAGTAAAAGTGATTTTACCATCTACCACTGAAGCTACTACACCAGTTTCAGCTGTCTTAGCATTAATGGCATTAATAAAAGTTTCTTGCCCTACACCTTCTGCTTGTATATTTACACCATTAATAGTAATATCTAGTTTTGCGGCATGAGTTGTTTCTCCATCTTTAAAACCCCAAAAAGTATAATTAGTACTAGGTTTAAATTCAGATCTATCTAACGGTAGCGGTGGATCCATAATAACATTGGAAGTATGTTTAGCATCGGCATAACTTACCCATATACCTTGTCCATTTCTTAGGTTTAAGCCCTCACCTTGAGCGTTAAACACCACGCCCATATCCACACCTTTTTCGGTTACTTGGGCTCCACTTTTTGAAGTAGTATAAAACTCAGTATGTCCAGTATCATTTTCGTCTATCGCCGTTCCAGTATCTTCTCTTCTGCCATGAGTAGAATCAAGAGCATAGATAGGACGCTTAGCAGAAGCATTCATACCTAAAGTATTACCACTGTCTAAATTTGCTGTAAGACTTACTGAAGTACTTGGCCTAGCAGGCATACTCATACCAGGTGGGATAACTATATCTTGCACTGAAGTTGAAGAGTCAATTTGACCTGTTTCTTGGTTGTAGTTCCAGCCTTGAACGGTATAGCCGTTATTATCTACGAAATTTCCTACTGCATCTGTTTTAAAGTCCCCTGCACGGGTATAATACTGAGTAGTACCACCATCATTTGAAACGATGAAAAATCCATCCCCATTAATAGCCATATCGGTGTTTTTATCTGTAGTTTGGATATTACCTTGAGAGTGGATTCTAGTAGTAGAATTTACGCCTGCACCAAGTCCAACTTGCATAGGGTTTTTACCACCTAGGTTACCATCTGGAGCTGTAGCTATCTTAGAAGTTTGACTCATAAGCGTTGAGAAATCCGCACGAGAATATTTAAAACCAAATGTATTAACATTGGCTATGTTATTACCTTCTACATCCATTGCGTATTGATGTGCTTGGAGTCCAGAAACCCCAGCCCAAAGAGATCTCATCATAATTAAATCCTTTAAAAAATATTGCTTTGTGAATATCTCACAATCTTCTATTGCTTATGCAGATATAAAGCAATAAGTGTTCCAAAAATGTAAATAAAATGTTATTCAATTGAATACATATATTGCAAAAGTAATTTAGTAAAATAATGGAAAATAAAGCTTTTAGTCAAAAAATTAATGTCTACAATTTTCATAATAAATTGTTATAAAAATGCATACTATGTCTTTAAAGTGTAAAGTTTTTTTAAAATTACTCGATATAGCTAGTGAATCTTTTCAAAAATATTGCTTAATTAAGCGTGAGAAATCACGCTTAACTTTTATTTCTTTCTTTTAATTTAGCAATCACATCATTTAAACTCAAATCCGCATCAGCCAATAAAACATCTAAATGATAAAGTAAATCAGCTGCTTCATTTATAAGCTCATCTTTGTCTTTAGCAGTAGCAGCCAAAGCAGTTTCAACGCCTTCTTCGCCTACTTTTTGCGCTATGCGTTTAGTACCTTTTGAAAAAAGTTCAGCCGTGTAAGAAGAACTTGCGCAAGTGTTTTTGCGTGAGTTGATGAGCCTTTCAAGACGCGATAAAAACACAAAATCAGCTTTTTTAGAAAGCGTTTCAAAACAAGAAGTATCGCCTGTATGACAAGTAGCGCCTTGAGCTTTTACAAGGATTAAAATACAATCTCTATCACAATCAAGTCCCATATCTATGATATGCAAGAAATTCCCACTTTGCTCACCTTTCATCCACAAACGCTCTTTAGTGCGTGAGTAAAATACAACCTTTTGGTGCTTAAAACTCTCTCTTAGAGCTTGTTCATTCATAAAACCTTGCATTAAAACTTCACAAGAATGATAATCTTGTATGATCACGGGGATAAGGTTATTTACCTTTTGCCAATTTATGCTTTTTATAAATTCTTCTTCATTTATACCCATAGCTTTTCCTTTTAAATACGAATTTGTATACCTTGATCTTTTAAAAATAGTTTTAATTCTTTAATATCTATAAGTTTTTTATGAAATACTGAAGCTGCCAAAGCTCCATCAACACCGAGTTTAAAAGCGTCTAAAAAATGCTCTTTAGCTCCTGCACCACCGCTTGCTACTAAAGGCACAGGGCAAATTTGTCTAACTTTAGCAAGTTGATCAAGATCATATCCCTTTCTCATACCATCTTGATTCATCATATTTAGCACGATTTCACCCGCTCCTAACTCGCATACTTGCTTTACCCACTCTAGTGTTTTTTTACCACTATGATGAGATTTGCTCTCATCTCCGGTGTATTTATAGACTAAAAACTCGTTGTTTTCATCTTTAAAAGTATCTATGCCTACGACTACGCATTGCACTCCAAAGCTTTTTGCAAGGCGTGAGATTAAATCAGGATCATTTAAAGCAGGGGAATTAATAGAAATTTTATCAGCACCATTTGCTAAAAGCTCTTTTGCGTCATCTTCACTTTTTATACCCCCTGCAACACAAAATGGTATAGAGATATTTTGTGCTACTTTGCTTACCCAAGCTCTATTGATACGCTCATTCTTAGCTGAAGCTGTAATATCATAAAATACAAGCTCATCAATTCCATTTTGTGAGTAAAATTTAGCAAGTTCTATAACATCTCCCATATCTTCATGATTTTTAAACTGCACCCCTTTAACTACTCTACCATCTTTTACATCTAAACATGCTATTATGCGTTTTGTAAGCATTCTTGAGCCTCCTTTATGCTAAATTCTTTATCAAGCAAGGCTTTACCTACGATGATACCACTTACTATGCCATTTAGCTTTTTAAAATCTTCTAAGCTCGCCACGCCTCCACTTGCTTGGGTTTGCAAATGTGGGAATTTCTCATGTAAAGCTTTGTATAAAGTGATGTTTGCTCCACTCATCGTGCCATCTTTAGAAATATCTGTGCATAAGATATGTTTTACATCTTTATAAAAATTTAAAAGCTCAAACAAACTCTCATCGCTTGTTTTACTCCATGCATCAACAGCTACAAAAAACTCATCTTTAACACAAATACTATCAAGCGCTAAGACTATATTTTCTACGCCAAATTCATTTAAAAGCTCTTGTGTAAAGGCTTTGTTTTTAACCGCTAAAGAGCCTATAACTACGCGTTTAACACCGCTATCAAACAAAGCTTTAACTTCATCTTTAGTGCGAATTCCTCCACCTACTTGAAGATTTACTCTAATTTTTGAAGCTAGGTTTTCTATGAGTTTTAGTTGTCTTTTGCTAGGATCTTTTGCACCGCTTAAATCCACCAAATGAAGCCAAGCAACACCTTGAGCCTCATACTCTTGAAATTTAGCCAAAGGATCAAAGCTGTATTCTTGCTTTTTAGTATAATCTCCTTTATAAAGCCTTACTACTTTGCCATCTATTAAGTCTAATGCCGGAATGATTTGAGTTTGCATTTTTACCTACATATTTATGAAATTTTTTAATAATACTTCGCCCGCTTCGCCGCTTCTTTCAGGATGAAACTGCACACCATAAAAATTGTCTTTATTTAAACTTGCACTAAATTTGGTAGAATACTCACACTCTGCGATGGTGTATTCATTTAACCCCACACAATAACTATGCACAAAATAAAAATAAGCTCCATCTAAGCCTTTAAAAAGCTCATGTGAGCTAAAGACTTGATTCCACCCCATATGTGGGAAAGTAAAATTTGCTTTTTCTTGGAATTTTTGTGTCTCAAAAGGCATAATACCAAGTGTTTTTTGGTGTAATTCTTCTGAAAATTTACCCAAAATTTGCATACCAAGACAAATGCCTAAAAGTGGTTTTGTGGTAGTTTGGATAAAATTTTCTAAATTAAGTGCTTGTAGATTAGCCATTGCTTTAGCTGCTGTGCCAACCCCAGGAAGTAAAAGCTTATCTGCTTGTGAGAGTTCTTTTAAATCATGCGTGATAATACTTTTTTGCCCTAAACGCTCGAGCGCAAAAGCAAGTGAAGCCAAATTCGCACAACCTGTATCTATAATAGCTAGTTTCATATCACTCCTTTAGAGCTTGCTAGGTTTTCATTTTCTATTTTTATAGCCATTTTTAAAGCTCTTGCAAAAGCTTTAAAAAGTCCTTCGGCTTTGTGATGATCGTTTTTGCCTTTAACTTTTAAATGCAAACTCGCACCCATAGCATAGCTTAGTGAGTAGAAAAAATGCTCTATCATTTCTGTGCTTAATTCTCCAAGCTTTTCTTTTTTAAATTTAGCCTTATAAACTAAATGCGGTCTATTGCAAAAGTCAATTGCACAACTTGCCAAGCACTCATCCATAGGTAAAACAAAGCCATATCTTGCAATGCCTATTTTTTGATCTAGTGCGCTTTTGATAGCCTCGCCCAAAGCAAGTGCGACATCTTCTACGCTGTGATGTTCATCAACTTCTAAATCCCCTTTGCATTTTATTTCTAAAGATATATTTGCATGCGTAGCAATTTGCTCTAACATATGATCAAAAAATGCGATATTTGTTTTTATATTAGCTTTTGCTTTTTCATTAAAAGCTATTTTAACTTGAATTTGGGTTTCTTTGGTATTACGCTCTATACAGGCACTGCGGTAATTTTGCAAGATAAAATCAGCGATTTGCTCCCAGTTAAAATCGTTTTTATCATATTTTAAACCTTGAATTTCAAGATTTTGCGCCAAAAGCATATCGCTGTCTCTATCGCCTATGACAAAACTTTTATTTTTATCATAAAGTTTATTTTTGATATAGTTTTCAAGCATGGCAGTTTTTGGCTTCCTACAGGCACAATTTTCATGCTCAAAATGTGGGCATATAAAAATATCTTCAAATTCTATGCCACAACTTTGAAAAACACTTAGCATTTTTTCATGAGCCTTGTCAAAATTTTCCTTAGGAAAAGAATTTGTGCCTAGGCCGTCTTGATTACTCACCATAACAAATTTAAAACCAAAATTTTTTAACTTTAAAAGTGCATTGATGGCACCTTTTTCAAACTCAAGTTTTTCTAAAGAATCGATTTGAAAATCATCTTTTGGTTCATCAATGAGCGTGCCATCTCTATCGATAAATAAAATTTTTGCACTCATTTTAGACTTTCTAATCTTAAACTCACAGCATTTTTATGCCCATCAAGCCCTTCAGCTGCTGCTAAAACTTCCACCACAGGCCCAAGCTTTTTCAAGCCTTCTTTGCTAAGTTCTTGCACGGTCATTCTTTTCATAAAATCAGCAAGCCCTAATGAAGAATAAGACTTAGTAAAACCATAAGTTGGCAATACATGATTTGTTCCACTTGCATAATCTCCCATAGATTCTGGAGAATACTCACCTAAAAATACCGAACCTGCATGCATAATATCATCAAGCAAACTAGATGGATTTTGTGTATGAATGATCAAATGCTCTGGTGCATAGTCATTTGAAATGCTTATGGCATGCTTTATATCTTTTGCAAGAATGATTTTAGAGTGCGCTAAAGATTTTGAAGCAATTTCTTTACGCGAGAGTTTTTCAAGCTGTAAAGCAACTTCACTATCTACTTCTTTGGCTAGTTTTTCACTTGTGCAAACTAAAATCGCTTGAGAATCTGCTCCATGCTCAGCTTGTGAGAGTAAATCCGAAGCTATAAATTTAGCATTAGCAAACTCATCTGCTAAAACTAAAACCTCAGAAGGCCCTGCTTGCATATCAATAGCCATTCCATGATTATTAACTTGCTTTTTGGCTTCAGTTACAAAGGCATTTCCTGGGCCAAAAATTTTATCTACTTTTTGCACACTTTGCGTTCCATAAGCAAGCGCTGCTATGGCTCCTGCTCCGCCTATTTGATACACTGCATCAACTTTGCAAAGCTTTGCTACAAAAGCAATAGCAGGGTGCAGTGGTGCTGGGGAAGCTAAGGCTATGAATTTGCACTTTGCAATTTTAGCAGGGATAACTAGCATAAGTGCAGTTGAAAAAAGTGGCGCTAAGCCTCCTGGTATATAAAGCCCTACTTTTTCGATAGCTCTTGTTAGCACCTTACAAGTTACCCCTTCAAAGGTTTGAACCTCTATGGTTTGGCTTTCTTGGGCTTTGTGGAATTTATAGATATTTTCATAAGCTATTTTAATAGCTTGTTTTAACTCATCATCAATTTGATCTGCTAAATTACTAAGCTCTTCATCACTTAGTTTGATGGAATTTAACTCTACTTTATCAAACTTTACAGCCATTTGCTTTAAAGCTTCATCGCCATTTGTTTTAACATCTTCAATGATTTGTTCTACTATGGTTTTAACTTGTGCATTAGCGCTCATAGCAGGACGCTTGAGTGCTAATTCTTGTTCGCTTTGGTTTAATTTTTCAAAATCAAGTATTTGCATTTTTATCCTTTAAGAGAGCATTTTTTCAATAGGTAAAACTAAAATCGCACTTGCACCTTCTTTTTTCAAAGCTTCCATAGTTTCCCAAAATAAATTTTCTTGACTTACCATATGTAATGCCACTCTAGCTTTATCATTTTCTAAAGGTAAAATCGTAGGTTTTTCAACACCTGGTAATAAAGCTGTAATTTTTTCTAGCTTTTCAATAGGAGCATGCAACATGATGTATTTTGACTCTCTTGCTTGCATAACTCCATGAATTCTAATGAGTAATTTATCGATTAATTCTTGTTTGTGTGAAGCTAAACTTTCTTTTCTTTGGATAATACAAGCTTTTGATTTATAAATCACCATAACTTCTTTAAGCCCATTTGCTTTTAAAGTAGCACCACTTGAAACTAAATCACAAATTCCATCAGCTAAATTTGCACTTGGTGCTACTTCAACTGAGCCTGTTAGCATACAAGTTTTATAAGGAATGTTATTTTCTTCCATAAAACGCTTTAAAAGCTGTGGATAAGAAGTTGCTATGCGTAAATTTTTAAAACTTTCTATACCTTTATACTCACTATTTTCTGGTAATGCTAAAGACAAACGACACCCACCAAAATCAAGCTTTTTAAGCATTATAAAATCTGCATTTTCGTTTTTTGATTTTCTTTCTAACTCATTTTCTTCTAAAACATTTTCTCCAACTATGCCAAGATCTACCACTCCATCAAAAATTAATCCTGGTATATCATCATCTCTTACTCTAAGTAAATCAATAGGTAAATTTGTAGAAAAAGCAATCAAGCTTTGATCGTGTATGCGAAGTTTTACGCCTATGGACTCAAGCAAGGCAATAGAATCTTTACTTAAACGACCTGATTTTTGTATAGCTATGCGTAATCTTGAATTTTCTTGCATTTTTTTCCTTTTTTGTAGTTAAAAAGATTAATAGTAGCAAAAAATGGATAAAAATACAAAAAATAGTAAGTAAATAAATAAAAATAAGAAGTTTTTAGCCTTTAAAAAGGCTAAAAATTAAGCTACGAATTCGATGAAAGCCATTTCTGCAGCATCACCACGGCGAATTCTTGTTTTAATAATTCTTGTATAACCACCGTTTCTATCTGCAAATTTAGGTGCGATTTCTGTTACTAGTTTATTTGTAGCTTCTTTATCTTGTAAGCTAGCAAAAACTGCTCTATGAGCATTGAAATCACCTTTTCTTGCACGAGTGATCAATCTTTCAACATAACCTCTTAATTCTTTTGCTTTAGGTAATGTTGTTTCTATTTTACCTGCTTTAATAATAGCAATGGTAAGGTTTTTTAATAAGGCTGCACGATGAGTAGAAGTGCGACCTAACTTTCTATATCCATGTCTATGTCTCATTGATTATCCTTCGTTTTGTGCTTTTAATTCTGTAATTTTTTTCTTTAGCGTTTCTTTTGCACTATCACTGAGTTTTGAATTTCCTATAGGGAAACCTATAGATTCCATTACGCTTTTAATCTCATCTAAAGATTTTTTGCCTAGATTTTTTAAATCTGCAAGTTCACTAACACTCATTAAAGCAAGCTCGCCAATATAAACTACATTTGCTTTTTCTAAGCAGTTAAAGCTTCTTGCGCTTAAATTTAACTCAGTTATATTTTGAAGTAATTTTACATGTTCTACTTCATTATTTGGTGTTTGACTTCTTACAACGCTTTGTGCATTAGTGATTTTATCAAACACTGATAATTGTTTATACATTGCTTCTAAAGCATTTTTAAAAGCATCACTTGGTGAAATTTGACCATCGGTTGTGATTGTAAAAACAACTTTTTCATAATCTGGATTATCTTCAAAAAGCACTTTTTCTATATCATAAACTGCATGTTTTACCGGAGTAAAGAATGCATCAAGTGCTATAAATTCAGGATCTAAGAAATTTTGAATTTCTTCAGAAGGCACATAACCTATACCTTTTTCAATGATTAAAGTAAATTCTAAATCCGCATCTTCATTAATCGTTGCAAGATAGCTATCTGCATTCACAACTTCAACAACTTCATTGTTTAAGTCTTTTCCGCAAATTTCTTTTGGCCCTTTAAAACTAAAAGTTACGATTTCTTTTTCAGAATCTGTTTTTAGTTTAAATCTTAATTTTTTTAGATTGATAATAAACAATGCTACATCTTCAAGCATACCACGCATACTATCAAATTCATGTGCTACGCCTTTGATTTTAACTCCTGTTGGAGCAAAACCTACTGTGCTTGAATAAAGTAAACGACGCAAAGGATGCGCCAAAGTAATAGCATAGCCAATTTCAAAAGGCCATGCACTTACTTTTGCTATTGTATCACTGATATTTTCAATACTAAACTCTGTTGGTGTATAAGCAGAAGTTGTAATAAGTCTCATATCAAAAACCTTTATTATTTAGAGTACAACTCAACGATATATCTTTCCTCAACTGGAATGATAACTTCTTCTCTTTCAGGTTTTCTTGTAAAAATTCCAAATCTTTTATCTTTTTCTACATCAACCCAAGCAACTATACCAGTTTGAGCAGTAAGTTCGATCGCTCTTGAAATTTGAGGATTGTTTTTACTTTTTTCAATCACTTCGATTTTTTGACCTGCTTCTACTCTATAACTAGGAATATCCACTCTTTTGCCATTTACTAAAATATGTCCATGGGTTACAAGTTGTCTAGCAAAACGGCGTGTTGTAGCAAAACCCATTCTATAAACAACATTATCAAGTCTTTGTTCTAAAAGCTGAATTAAAAGTGCACCGGTGTTACCATCTTTTCTAGCAGCTTCGCTGAACAATCTTCTAAATTGTTTTTCGCTAACCCCGTACATAAATTTAGCTTTTTGCTTTTCTCTTAATTGAAGTCCGTATTCGCTGATTTTAGCTTTTCTTTGTCCATGCTGACCTGGTGCGTAAGGGCGTTTATCTAAAGCACTTTTACCTGCTAATCTTCTTTCGCCTTTCATTGCCAAGCTTACGCCAAGTCGTCTTTCTAATTTCTCTACTGGTCCTCTATATCTTGCCATTATAATTCTCCTAAATCTTATATCTTATTCTTAGACACGACGACGTTTTGGTGGTCTACAACCATTATGAGCTAATGGGGTAATATCTTTTAAGAAAGTTACTTTAATACCTTCCATAGCACCTACACTCTTAACCGCTGTCTCACGACCACTTCCTGGTCCTTGTACTTTAATACCTACTTCTTTAATGCCATGTTCTTTTGCTTTATTTAAAGCATCTTCTACTGCTTGTTGTGCTGCATAAGGAGTTGATTTTTTAGAACCTTTAAATCCTAAACCACCTGCACTGCTCCAAGCGATAGCATTTCCCATTTCATCAGTTACAGTAACCATAGTATTATTAAATGTTGCACTGATATAAACTATACCTTTAGCTATATTTTTTTTAACTACTTTTTTCTTAACTACTTTTCTTTTTGCCATTTTCTATCCTTATGATTTTGCACCAACGGTTTTTCTCTTACCTTTTCTAGTTCTGGCATTTGTTTTTGTTTTTTGACCACGAACTGGTAAGCCTTTTCTATGTCTTAAGCCTCTAAAGCTTCCTAGATCCATCAATGCTTTGATATCCATAGCAACTTGTTTTCTAAGATCACCCTCAACCATGTAGTTTTCTTGAATTTCTTTACGGATAGCTGCTGCTTCATCTTCACTTAACTCATGAACTCTTTTATCATAAGAAATTCCTGTTTTATCTAAGATTTTTCTTGAAGTATGCAAACCTATACCATAAATATAAGTCAAGCCATATTCAATTCTTTTTTTCTTTGGTAAATCCACACCTGCAATACGAGCCATAAATTATCCTTGTCTTTGTTTGTGTTTTGGATTTTCGCAAATAATGCGAACTACGCCTTTACGACGAACTACTTTGCATTTGTCACACATCTTTTTAACAGATGGTCTAACTTTCATGCTTTACTCCTGTTATTGTAAATTCCACTTTTTTACAACTGCACCAGGTTTTTAGAGCAACCAACTATTTTCAAAATAAGTGGTGATTTTGAAAATACTTCTTCATACAGTTTTATTGCAATTTCTGCAAAAGTGCTAATTATACTTTACTTTTGCTTTTAAACAACTTAGACTTATTTGTATCTAAATGTAATACGACCCTTATCAAGACTATAAGGCGTTAGCTCTACTTTAACTCTATCGCCAGGCATAATTCTAATATAATGCATACGCATTTTACCTGCAATATGACAAAGTATTACATGTTTATTATCTAATTCAACTTTAAAAGTTGCATTAGGTAAAGCTTCTATTACACTACCATCGATTTCGATAATATCATCTTTTGCCAATGCTTTCTCCTTTCTATAAAATACAAAACTATTATTTTAACACAATTTTTCTTTTTAATTTTTTAATATTTTTTAACAAACTATGATATTTTTTACTATAATTATAAAATTACTACAAAAAAGAAAGTATTTAGATGCCAAAAAGTTTAAAAAGAAGTGATTATAAAACACTTTCCTTATCTTCTTTAGGTGGGGCCTTAGAATTTTATGACTTTGTAATTTTTGTCTTTTTTGCTAATTATATTTCAAGAAATTTTTTTCCAAGCGATTTAAGTGATTTTTGGAAACTTTTAAATACTTATGGGGCTTTTGCAGCAGGATATTTAGCTAGACCACTTGGTGGTATAGTTATGGCTCATTTTGGTGATAAATTTGGTCGCAAGAAAATGTTTATGCTTAGTATTTTGCTGATGGTTGTGCCAACTTTTTCTTTAGCTTTTATACCTACTTTTGAAAGCATAGGTTACTTAGCTCCTATTTTTTTACTACTTGTTAGAATAGCTCAGGGCATAGCCATAGGCGGAGAATTACCTGGTGCTTGGGTATTTGTAAAAGAACACGCACCCGATGGAAAAGATAGTTTTTATATCAGTGCCATTAATGCTTCCATGGCTTTTGGTATCCTTTTAGGATGTGTTGTTGCATTAGTAATTAATCATTGCTTTGATCAAGAATCAATTTATGATTATGCTTGGCGTATTCCGTTTGCCATAGGTGGGATTTTTGGCATTATTTCTATATATCTTAGAAAATTTCTAGAAGAAACACCTGTTTTTCAAAAAATGCACCAAGAAAACAACTTAGAAAAATTTCCTTTAAAAACACTTTTTAAAGAAAAAAATATTTTTTTAGATATCATCGCTTCTATGCTTTTAACATGGATGCTTACAGCTTGTGTGATTATACTTATTTTACTTATGCCAAATTTTATACCTGAAGTTTTAGTTCTTGATAAAACAGACGCTATTTTAATACAAATGATTGCAATAGTGATTTTATCTTACGGAACCTTGCTTGCTGGAATTTGGGTAGATAAATTTGGTTTTTTAATGACTAGTTTGGTATTTGCAATAGGTTTTAGTCTTTCTTGCTTTTTTTATTTTTATTTTTTCTATGCACAAATTTTACATTTGAGTATATATTTTTATTTCATAGCATGTTTTTTTGGTGGTATTAATGCTTTAGCACCTATTTTAATGTGTAAAATTTTTAAACCAAGTATTCGTTTTAGTGGGATTTCTTTTTCTTATAATATAGCCTATGCTATAGCAGGTGGTTTTACACCTCAACTTGTATTTGCATTGCACTCTTTAGCTATAAAACCTGAAAATCCTTTTGTATATGGAATTTTTATTTATATTTTATTTCTTTCATTAATAACATTGCTAGCTGCTGTATTTACTTATAAGAGATTAAGATTTTAATGTTATAATTAATATAAATTATTAATTATAAATTTATAAAAATAAAGGAAAATGATTATGAAAATTTTTATTGTTTTAATATTTTCTTTACTACCGCTTTTAGCGCTTGAAATGATCACACCCATACCAGAAAGCATACCTTATGATAAAGAAAAAGCTATTTTAGGGAAAAAACTCTATATGGATACAAGTTTATCAAAAGATAAAAAAGTATCTTGCAATAGCTGTCATGATATTACAAATTTTGGAGTAGATAATAAAACCTTCTCAACAGGTATTAATGGCATAGTAGATGAACCATTCCATACTCCTACAAATTTTAATGCGGTTTTTAATCTAGCGCAATTTTGGAGAGGTAATGCAAAAGATTTGCAAGATCAAGTCAAACATCCTTTGTTAAACCCTAAAGAAATGGGATTAAAAGACGCAAATGAAGTGGTGCAAATAGTAAAAACTAATGCAATTTATGAAAAAGAATTTAAAAAACTTTATGGAGAAATTAGCTTTGAAAACATAACACACGCTTTAGCTGAGTTTCAAAAAACCTTACTCACTCCAAATTCGCCTTTTGATCGCTACCTAAAGGGCGATAAAAACGCTATAAGCGAGCAAGCAAAAAGAGGCTATAATGCTTTTTTGTCAAATGGTTGTATAGCATGCCATCAAGGTCAAAATATAGGTGGCAATATGTATCAAAAAATGGGAGTATTTGTGCCTTATGATAATGGAACAAACTGGAAAGGACGCTATGAGATTACTCAAGATCCCCATGATCAATTTGTAGTAAAAGTACCAAGTCTTCGAAATATAGCTAAAACTGCTCCTTATTTTCACGATGGCTCTATGCCAACCCTTGATGCTTGTGTGCAATTTATGGCTTATTATCAACTTGGTAAATTTTTAGAACAAAATGTAGTCGATGATATAGTTGCTTTTTTAAATTCTTTAACAGGAGAATACCATGACCCACTCAAATAAAAAATCTTTTTCTTTTTTAAAACAATTTATTACTTTATCTATAGTGGTTTTGGTATTGCTTTTAACTTTAACTTTGTTTATTTTTAATACCTACAACACTACAAAAAGAAATTCACTCATCATGGGTTCTTTTCAAAAATTAGAAATTTTAGATACCAAAATAGATGAGATTTTTAAAAATAAACTTAACTTACAAAATTACGATACTAGTGTTGCTTTAGTACAAGATTTTGAAAATACTTTAGCAATTTTAAAAGCTAATAAAATAGACACCAAAAAAATACAAACCATTTTTGAGAAAAAAAATGCTCAATTACAGCATTTTAAATCAGCTAATTCTATTGCTATAAATTCAAAACTTTATCTTTATGAAATTCAACAAGAAATCATCAAACAAACAAATCAACTAGCACTCACTATCCAAGAAGCTAAACAAATAGATTATATAGGAGATATATTAAGTATTATAGGAACTATGGATATATTAGAACCTTTAGCACAAAATAGACTACAAAATCTTGTCGCAAATTTGAATGCAAAAGACTCTCAATTGCCACAAGAATTATTTGAGCTTTTTAGCACACATTGTAAAATGATACTCAGTCAGATTAAAATTTTAAAAGATAATTCTCAAAGTTTTCTTGATCAAGAATTACAAAAAGAAATCATTACTCATAAAAATTTAATTGCACAAGAAATCAATCTTAATAACAAATATAATCTTTACACCGCTATAGGAATTTTCTTATTTACCTTAGCTGTGTTGATTTTTTTCATACTTTTAACACTAAAGAAAGTAATCATACCTATATCTTTACTTGAAAAACTAAGTGCAAACTTAGCTGGTGAGCATGCAAATTTAAGCGCAAGATTAGATATTGATAAAAAAAGTGAATTGGCTACAAGTGCTGGCTATATAAACTCTTTTATACAAATAGTGCAAAATTCAGTTTTAGAAGCTATACAAACTGCAAATTCAAGCCATAAAAGCTCACAAAAACTCTCTCAAAATGCTGAAGTTTTACAGCAAAGCTCACTTTTACAGCATGAGCAAATTTCTAATGTCCATGAAATAAGCTCTATCTTAGAAAGCCATATAGACTTAACACAAAATTTAGCTAAAAACACCATAAATGATATGCATGATATGCAAGAAGTGATGGGAGAGGTTGAAACAACACTTAAAGAATTAGTAGAACTTATATTATTAAGTGGCGAAAAAGAACAAAGTGTTTTAAGTGCTATGGATATGCTAGTGCAAAGTGCCGATAGCATAGTAGAAGTTACTACAACCATAAAAGATATAGCCGATCAAACTAACTTACTAGCTTTAAATGCAGCCATTGAAGCTGCGCGTGCAGGCGAGCATGGACGTGGCTTTGCTGTGGTTGCTGATGAGGTTAGAAATCTAGCTGATAAAACTACAAAGTCTTTGGTTGCCATAGAAACTACCGTAAGAACCATAGTACAACAAATCGATGATAATAAAAGCTTAATGGATGGAATTCATCAATCCATGAATGACACTTCTAACAAAGCTAATATCTTACAAGGTAAGGTTGGAACTTCTATAGAAAAATTAAAAACAAGTATTCATTCTACGAAAATCATGGAAGAAAAAAGTGATGAATCAAAAGCTAAAATGAATGAGCTAGAACAAAATATAGAAAAAGTAACCGAACTTGCAAATTGTGTTAAAAATTACTCCCTTGATTTAACACAAATTTCACAAGATGTTTTAGAAAATGCTTCTAAACTTTCAGAAAAACTAAAAACATTCGAGTAAGAAAGATTAAACTTTCTTACTTAGATAAAATATCTGCCTTGCCATTTATAATAGCAACACAATGCTCATAATGAGCCGCATTTAAACCATCTTTGCTTCCTGCTTCCCAATTGCCTTTTAAATGTACTGGCGTGCCATCTTTTTGACACACCATAGGCTCTATGCAAAATACCATACCATTTTTGATTTTAGGGCCACTTTTTGCACTAGCTCCTGGTTCTAAATAATTTGGAATTTCAGGCTCACCGTGTGGTTTTTTACCTATACCATGACCACAGTAACCTTTCAAAGGCACAAAACCTCTTTTAGTAATAAACTCACCAAGCTCATAAGAAAGCTCTTTAAAACGCATACCCTCTTTGATAATATCTATAGCATAATACAAAGCATCTTTAGCACAAGCAATCAAAGCTTCATCAGTAGCTGAAATTTTACCTATAGGTATAGTCCTTGCTGCATCCCCATAATATCCATCCATACAAGTACCCACATCAAGCCCTAAAATATCACCTTCTTTTAAAATACGCTCATCGCCCACACCATGAATGCAAGCTTGATTAAGCGAGATACAAATACTACCTGGAAAACCATACAAACCTTTAAAAGATGGTTTTGCACCATGATCAAGTATAAACTCTTCTGCTTTAATATCAATTTCTTTTAAACTCATACCTGGAACTATGATACTTTCTAGATAGTCAAGCGTTCTAGCTACAAGTTCATTTGCTTTGCGTAGTTTTTCTATTTCTGCTGGTTTTTTGATTTCTATCATTTATATTTTCCTTAAAATTTTTAAAAATTTAGCATTTATGCGCTTTTAAAAGCTTTAAGGAAAAAACCTTAAGTTCTAAAACTTAAGGTTTTAACATACACTTGTAAGATTAGTAGCTAAGCCACCTAAAGAAGTTTCTTTGTATTTTGAGTTCATATCCTTGCCGGTTTCATACATAGTTTTTATAACCTCATCAAGACTTACTTTTGGAGTTGATTTTCTACTCATTGCCATTCTAGCAGCTGAAATAGCTTTAATCGCCCCAAAAGCATTTCTTTCTATACAAGGAATTTGCACCAAACCACTTACTGGATCACAAGTTAAACCTAAGTGATGTTCCATTGCAATTTCAGCAGCATTGCAAGCTATCTTTGCATCAAAACCCATCACAGTAGCCATAGCTCCTGCTGCCATAGAACTTGCACTACCAATTTCAGCTTGACAACCAGCTTCAGCACCACTTATACTTGCATTTTTCTTATAAAAAGAGCCTATTAACATAGCAGTAAGTAAAAAATTAATAGCCTTTTCATCATTAAAACCAACCGTGTGATTTTTAAGATAGAGCATTACAGCAGGTACAACAGCACATGCTCCATTAGTTGGTGCAGTTACTACTCTAGCTCCGCTTGCATTTTCCTCTGCAATAGCAATAGCATATAAAGAAATAAAATCAATAATTCCTAAAGGATCACTTGTCATAGCCAAACGTTCATTAAGTCCTTTCGCACGGCGTTTTAAATGTAAATTTCCTGGAAGGAAATCTGAACTTGGATGAATACCATTATAATAAACCTCTTGCATTACTTCCCAAATTTCTAAACAATAAGCTCTAATTTCTTCTTTGGTGTGAAATTGAAGCTCATATTCATAAGAAAGTTTTGCTAGATCCCATGATTTTTCTTCACAAATTTTTAAAGCATCGCTTGCATTGTTAATATCAAGTTCTAATTTAGTATGTTTTTGCTCACAAGCTCCATCTTTGTGTTTTTGAAGCTCAGCTTCACTCATAACAAAACCACCGCCTACTGAATAATAAATTTCTTCAGCAATGATTTCTCCATTTTCATCATAAGCACTTACTTTTAACCCATTTTCATGCAAAGGCAAAAAGTCTTTTTCAAAAATCAAATCTTTATCATAATCAAAATTTAATTCTTTTTGAGCATTTAAAACCAAAATTTTATCTTGCAAAATTTTATTAAACACGCGATCTTGCAAAGCAGCATTAAGCTCTTTTGCCTTTAATCCACTCAAACCCCATATAATAGCCTTATCACTTAAATGGCCTTTACCGGTAAGTGATAAAGAGCCATAAAGTTTGATTTGAATTTTTGTAATTTGTGTGATTTTATCTTTGATTTTTTCACAAAACATATTACCCGCTAGCATTGGTCCTAAAGTATGAGAAGATGAAGGACCAACACCAACTTTAAATATACTTAAATTACTACTCATTCACTAGCACCTTAAAAAGTATAAATTACAGTGATGATTGTCAAAATACCTGTGATAAACACAAATGCATCTAAAGCTTTGTTTTGGAATTTTTTCATTTTAGAAACAGTATAAATTGCAATCATAGGCATTAAGAATAAAATCGCAGCAATAATTGGACCACCTAAGCTTTCAATAAAGCCTAAAATACTTGGATTTACATAAGCAGTAATCAACATAATAATATACATTACCAAAGTTGAATAAACTGCGATTCTTTTCAAATCAGGATTTTCATTACCTGCTAATTTGCAGCATTTTCTAACTATACCATAAGCACCTTCTCTAGCACCAAAATAATGTCCAAAGAATGAACTAGAAATTGCTAAAAACGCAATTAATGGACCACCATAAGAAATAAATGGATTATCAAGTTTGTTAGCAAAATAAGAAAGAACAGGTATGTTTTGCGCTCTAGCTTCAGCAAGTTCTGCAGGAGTTAAAGAAAGCACACAAGATACCACAAAAAACATAACAAAAGCAAGCAACATTACAGAGGTTCTAAGCAAAATTTGATTTGCTTTTTGTACTGAATTTTCAGGATATTGTCTTTTTACACTTAAAGAAAAAGTAGAAATTGCTGGTGAGTGATTAAAAGAAAACACTAAAACTGGTAAAGTTAGCCATACTATAGTAATAAATTCTTTTGTTCCAGGAATAGCACTAAAACTTTCAAATGACCATTGTGGGATAAGATATAAAGAAAATAAAAATAAAATAGCACATAAAGGATACACAAGCCATTCACATACTTTAGTGATTAATTCTTCACTAAAAAGCATAATAAGCATAAAAATACTTACCAAAACAAAAGCAAAAACTGCTCTATAAAAAGGAAGCAAATTAGCTATAGTTTTTCCTTGCTCATTAACACTTGTTTGATACATAGCACTAATTGCACTTGCAAAAGAACCATTTGGATCTAAAAGTGGTAAGAATTGATTATAAATAAAACTCTCAAAAGTATTAGTTATACCTACACAATATGCTAAACAAATTGGGAAAATTGCAAAGAAATAAAGCACAGAAATAAAAATACTTACTTTTCTACCAAAATACTCTTCAGCTGCATGAGTAATGTCTTTATCATTACCATTTGCTTGGCACACAAAACGACTTAAAGCTCTATGGCTTAAATATACCATTGGAAAAATAATCAAAGCCATTACAACAACCGGCCAAAAGCCACCAACACCTGCCTTAATAGGTAAAAATAAAATCCCCGCACCAACTGCAGTCCCAAAAAGAGAAAGCATCCAACGCGTATCAAAAGAATTCCACTTAAGATTGTCCACATTTTCTCCTTGTAAAAAATAATAAAAAAAGCTTTTACCTAAAAAACTTTTTGTATTATTTTACAAATACGCTCTAGTATAATTTGGCATAATTTTTTCTCTTTCATTTAAAGCAACTGCGGCTTCATTTGCAAAATTTGGATTTCTTAGTAATTTTCTACCATAACAAACCAAATCACACACCTCACCCAAAAGCAAAGCCTCACCTTCGCTAGCACTATTTATAAGCCCTACACAAGATATAGGAATTTTAACAACTTCTTTTAAGGCCTTAGCATAAGGAGCCTGATAAAGCGGTGCTATGTTGGGCACCAAAGAAGGTTTGTTGATATTTCCTCCTGCTGAAACATCTAGCATATCAATGCCTAATTTTTCTAAAATCAAGGCGAGTTTTTTGCTATCTTCTAAATTCCAACCACCTTCTTGCCACTCTGTAGCTGAAATTCTTACAAACAAAGTAATATCAACTTCATTTTTTATACGCTTAATAATATCACACAAAAGACGAATTCTATTTTCAAAACTACCACCATATTCATCGTCTCTTTGATTTGATAAAGGCGATAAAAACGAACTAAGCAAATACCCATGAGCGCTATGAAGCTCTACTGCGTCATAACCTGCTTCTTTGGCTCTTTTAGCACTTTGAATAAATTCTTGCTCTATTTGTAAAATTTCATCTTTGCTTAAAACATGAAGTTTGGAAAATTTTTCACTAAAAGCTATATTGCTTGGAGCTTTTGATACGGCTTCTTTACACGAGTTTTTACGGCCACTGTGATTTAACTGAATGGCAATTTTAGCACCAAAATGATGGCAAAGCTCAACAAGCTCTTTATGTCCTTGAATTTGAAAATCCCCCCAAAGACCTATATCATTATCAGCAATTTTTGCATTTTCATTGATCGCACAAGCTTGAACTATGATAAGCCCAACACCACCCAAAGCTCTAGCTCCATAATGCATCAAGTGAAATTGATTAATCTTACCATCTAAAACTTGCGTTTCATACATATCCATAGGGGGCATTACAATGCGATTTTTTACATAAAAATTTCCAATCTTTAGCTCACTTAAAAGTAAAGACATAATACCCCTTGAAATATTTTTATATTACTATAATAGAAAAAAATTAATTTTTCTTAAAACATATAGCAATTTTGACTAATATTATTATTTTTAATAAATAATTATTAAAAAAATATTTTTTGACTATATTTTTTATCTTAATAATAATATTTCAAATATTAAAACATTCTATTATTTTTAAAAGAAAGTAAAATTCAAAATACAAAAGTGTAAAAATCACACAATTTAATCAAATAAGCTTTTCTCAAAACACTTTAACATAAAGCTTTTGCGGTGCAAGGGAGAATAACCAAATACTTTAATCTTTTCTATATGAGCTTTTGTACCATAACCTTTGTGTTTATCAAAATCATAATTATTATATATTTTAGAAAAATAACACATTTTTTGATCACGACTTACTTTGGCTAATATGCTAGCTGCTGAAACTTCTTGTACTTTCATATCAGCTTTAATCATAGTTTTTATGCCCAAAACACCATAATTTAAATTTCCATCATATAAAATCTCATCTTGGTTAAAATGTTTTTTGATGATGTTTAAAGCTAGTTGCAAACACTGACTAAGCCCTAAAGTATCAATCTGCAAAGGCGAAAAAGCAAGGATTAAAAAATTTGAATGGTGAAGAATTTGCTCATATAGTTCTTCTCTTTTTTTTGCACTTAATTTTTTAGAATCAGCCAAACCATCAATATTTTTTAAAAGCTTGCAAGCTCCTATGTGCATATCTCCAGCCAAAGCTCCACGCCCGGCCTCATCTACTCCAACCAAAGCCATTATTTTTCCTTTATAATGCTATATTTTTCTACTAAATTTTCTAAAGAATAATTCATATTAGCAGGAGAGCTTGAAGGAAGTTCAAAAAAATCTTTATCAGGATGAAATTTAGTAAAATATTTACTTGCAACTTTACCTAATACATAAATTTTTTCTATATTTGCTTTATCTAAAATAATATTTATATCATTTGCTTTAGCATAAGAAATAGTTTTATCATCTGAATTTTTTATCTTACAACTTGCTATAACATCCCAAAGCGCCATATGATTTGCTTTTAAAAAAGCCTTTTGCTCTTGCACTGTTTTTAACTCACACTCAAATAATATTTCAAAAATACGCCAAAAACGATTTTTACTATGTTGATAATAAAAATTTTCTTCTCTTGATTTAATAGATGGAAAAGAACCTAGTATCAAAACTTTTGAGTTTTCATCAAAAAAAGGTTCAAAAGGATGAGTTAGAATTTGCATATTAGACCTTGATAAAAATAAAATATTTTATCATTTTTATCAAGGTTTTTAAAATTATCCTAAAAATTCGCGTTTGAAGTATTCTTTTGGAGCTTTACATAAAGGACAGGCATTTGGTGCTTTTTTGCCACGGTGTATATGCCCACAAACTTCACAAACCCATAATTCTTCTACTTCTGAATTAAAGAAATCTTCTTCTTCAAGCATTTTTTTAAGCGCTAGATATTCTCTTTCATGTTCAATTTCTACTTTACCTATAGCTGTAAATAATCTTGCTATATTTCTTTTGCCCTCATCTTCTGCGATTTTTGCAAAATTTGGATACATAGTGGTATGCTCATAGTTTTCACCTTCTGCTGCACAAATTAAATTTTTAGCAGTTTCTTCTAAAGCTTTACCATCTACTAATTCATGATAAGCTTTAAACTCAGCTCTTGCGTGCCATTTTTCATTTTCTGCAGCTTCTCTAAAATGTTTCGCAATAGCATGCCAACCTTCTTCTTGAGCAATATCTGCAAATAAATCGTATTTATTTCTTGCCATAGATTCGCCAGCAAAAGCTTTCATTAAATTTACAGCTGTTAGATCTTTAGTAATACACTCCATTTCTTGACCACAGCAACTAAGCTTTCCACCGCCTACATTTTGCACTTCTACTTCATTGCCACATTTTTGGCATTTATAACTTTCATATTGTTTCATTTAATATCCTTGTGATTAATTAAGGTTTTGATTGAAAAATCCACCCAAATGTTATTTTAGCATTTGGGTGTTTAAGATTTTAGTATTTTAAGAAATATTCTTGGATTTTCTTAGGATCGCTTGTTTTAGTTAGAGCAAGCATTAATAATACTCTAGCTTTTTGAGGACTCATATCACCTGTATCAATGAAACCAAGTTTTGCATCAGCATCACTTACCGCAACTCTACCAGCTACTACGCGTGAGCTTACCGCTACATTAAGACCTTTTTTAAGCAATTCTTTTAACACATCTTTTTGATAATCATGAATACTACCAGCACCTGTTCCAGCCACAACTATGCCTTTAGTTCCATTTTCAAACAAAGCTTTTGCTGCAACACCGCTACCATCATTTGCATAACTATAAAGAATATCTACTTTTGGTAATTCTTTTAGTTTGCTAACATCAAATGGAGATTTTTTAGTGTGTAATTTTGTATTAGTATTATAGAAAAATGCTTTTCCATCTACTATATAACCCATATCACCCATATCTGGTGAGCTAAATGCATTTACATTTAAACTATGGGTTTTCATAACGCCCCTAGCACTTTGAATTCTATCATTCATAGCTACCATTACGCCTTTATTTTTTGCTTGTGGATTTGCTGCTAATGCTACAGCATTGTAAAGATTTTTAGGACCATCTGCACTAATTGCAGTTGATGGGCGCATTGCACCAACCAAAACAACAGGTTTGTCGCTTTTTACAGTTAAATTTAGGAAATATGCAGTTTCTTCCATAGTATCAGTACCATGGGTAATTACAACTCCATCTACATCAGATTTTAAAAGTCTATTAACTTCTTTAGCAAGTTTTAGCCAAATTTCATTTGTCATATCTTTGCTATCAATATTAGCAATTTGATCTCCGCTAATTACCGCTAAATCTTGAATTTGAGGTACTGCTTTAATCAAAGTATCAACCCCCAAAACACCAGCTGTATAACCTGTAGTAGCTACTGAACTATCAATCGAACCTGCAATAGTTCCACCTGTAGCTAAAATTGCAACTTTTGGTTTTGCTTCCAAAATTCCTGCTCCTAAACTTAGTGCCATAGCTGCACACATTAACATTTTTTTCATGTTAGTCCTTTCATTAGAAATGATAAAGATTATAATGCAACTATGTTTAAATAAAAATAAATTATTAATATAAAAAATACTTTAGTAAATAGCTATTAATTTAAAGCCATAAATTTGCAATTTTTTTTAGTTTTTCTACATCACTTGAAGCATAAAATTCGATATTAGCTTCTTCTTGGATTGATGTTAAGTTAAATTCTTGCTGTAATTGCAAAGCTATAGCTTCACCTGAATGAATAAGTTTTGTGTTTTTGCCAAAATACTCTTCCAAAGAATGAGCGATTAAAGGAAAATGCGTGCATGCTAAGATTAGAGCATTAGGATGAAATTTGAGCTTATTAAAATAATACTCAAAAGCGGCTTTTAAAAAATCTCCTTGAAAAATCCCTTCTTCAATCATAGGTACAAAAAGCCCCGTTGCTTTTTCTTCTACTTTTAAAAAGCCTTCTTTGATTAAAGCTTGCTTATAAGCGTGAGAATCCACGGTAGCTTGAGTTGCAATGACTAATATATTAGAGTTTTTATCTTCTAAAGAGTTTTTAACTGCTAAAACTCCTGCTTCTATAACTCCAAGAACCGGAAATGGTGCATTTGCTTTTAGAATTTCTAAAGCATGCGCACTAACTGTATTGCACGCAATGATAAGCATATCTACTTTTTTTTCTTTGAAAAATTCTAAAGCTTCTAGAGAAAATTTAATGATAGTTTCTTTATCTTTAACCCCATAAGGCACTCTTGCAGTATCCCCATAGTAGATATATTCTTTAAAAAGTTTTGCTTGAAGTAAAGATTTTAAAACACTAAGCCCACCTACACCACTATCAAAAACGCCTAGTCTCATCAAAATCCTTAAAAGAGAAGAAAGTAGAAAATCTACTTTCTTATAAGCCTACTGCACTTAAAGTTTGGTATTTATTCATATAAATTTGAGCTTCAATTTTTCTCATAGTATCAAGTGCTACTTGAACTACGATCAAAACAGAAGTTCCACCAAAATAAAAAGGCACACCAAACAACTTCACAATAAGCCATGGTAATGTAGCTACAAGCCCTAAATAAATAGAACCTGACAAGGTAAGTCTTGACGCTACTTCATTAAGATAATTTGCAGTTCCTTCACCTGGTCTAATACCTGGTATGAAACCACCTTGTCTTTTAAGATTTTCAGCTATATCTTTTGCGTTAAATACAATTGATGCATAAAAATACGCAAAGAAAATAACAAGTAAGAATGTTAAAAAATGAAAGAAAAATCCGTTTGGATTTAAAAAGTCATAAATTTTTAACACATATTCATTTGTACTTGTTTGCAAAATAGTACTTGGAAACATCAAAATCGCACTTGCAAAAATAGGAGGAATTACCCCACTTAAGTTGATCTTAATAGGTATATAATTCATAATGCGTTTGTTTTGATTTTGCATGATTACTTTTCTTGAGTAAGAAATAGGAATTCTTCTTTCTCCAAGCTCTACTACTATAATAGCCCAAATAGTAAGTAAAATTACAACTAAAATGGCAATGATAGTCAAGAAATTCATCTCACCTGTATTTACCAAATTTACTGTTCCACTAATTGCACCTGGAATTGTAGAAACAATACCACCAAAGATGATTAAAGAAATACCATTTCCTATACCGCGTTGAGTGATTTGCTCACCTATCCACATCAAAAGCATGGTACCTGCAAGCATAGAAACAGCAGAAAGTGCGATAAAAGTATTCATATCAATCATAATGGCTGATTGACCTGCTTTTCCATGAAGACTTTGTAAACCTATAGAAACGCCTATACTTTGTATCAAAGTGATAGCTATAGTAGCATAACGGATAATTTGCATATATTTTTGCATACCATCGCGTTCTTTTTTCATTTTTCCTATATTAGGAAAAGTTGCCGCTAAAAGCTCCATAATAATCGAAGCAGTAATATAAGGCATAATGCCTAGAGAGATGATGCTAAGTCTTTCAGCAGCACCCCCACTAAACATATTAAACAAGCCTAATGCATTAGATGCATTAGAATCAAAAAATTCCTTGATAACACTGACATTAACCCCCGGAACTGGAACATAAGCTAATATTCTATAAGCGAATAAAAAAGCTAATGTTATGAGAATTTTATTTGTCAATGTTTTATTCATTATTTTTGTCCGCTAAAAGTAATCTTCTCGTCTTTAATTTTACTAGCAAGATCTTTAGCGCTTGCCCCAATAAGCTTAACTTTATTTACATTTTTTGAAAGCTTATGAATGCTATTGATTGTTTCAAATGTAATTTCGCTAAGCTCTTTGATTGCTGTGATTTTTTCAACATTAATCACATAAGGTTTTTCAAATTTAGAAGTAAAGCCTACTTTTGGTAAGCGTCTTTGAAGTGGTTGTTGACCCCCTTCAAAACCTCTTTTTTCATTATAACCTTTTCTAGCAGTTTGGCCTTTTCCACCTTTAGTAGAAGTTTTACCCATACCACTACCTTGACCACGGCCTATTCTTTTGGTTTTGTGTGTTGAACCTGGTGCTTTTGTTAAATTCATTGATTATCCTTTAAGCATTGTAAGTGCTTTGATAGTAGCACGCACAACATTTGCTGAATTATTTGAACCTAAAGACTTAGTTAAAATGTCTTTAATACCTGCAAGTTCCACGATAGGACGTGTTGAACCACCTGCAATAACCCCTGTACCTTCGCTTGCTGGTTTAAGTAAAATTCTACTTGCGTTGTATTTTACTTCTACATCATGAGGGATAGTTGAACCTTTTGTTTTAACTTCAACAATGTTTTTAAAAGCATCATCAACTGCTTTTCTTATAGCATCTGGAACTTCTTTAGCTTTTCCATAGCCCACACCAACTAAACCTTTTCTATTTCCAACGATAACTAAAGCAGTAAATCTAAATCTTCTACCACCTTTAACAACCTTAGTAACCCTGCCGATATCGACGATTACTTCTTCAAATTCTTCTCTATTATATTTTTCCATCGATCTTCCTTTTGGGTTATAGTTTGATTCCGTTTTCTCTTAGTGCTTCAGCTAATGCTGCAATCACACCATGGTATAAATAACCATTTCTATCAAACACTGCTTCTTCTATGTTTTTAGCTTTTAAAACTTTTGCAAATTCAGCTGCTATTTTTTTAGCACCTTCTTTATTTGCTTTAACACCAATTTTTCTTCCATCTACTGCTGCTAAAGTTACTGCTTTAACATCATCGATAGCTTGGATATATAAAGTTCTGTTTGATTTGAAAACAGAAACTCTTGGAAGAGCTTGTGTTCCTGAAATTTTTGCTCTAATTCTTTTTTTTCTTTTAATTCTTAAAGATATTTTTCTTTTTAATACATTTGCTCTCATATTCTATCCTTACTTCTTAGATGTCTTACCAGCTTTGCGGATAATACGCTCATCTGAATATTTAACACCTTTTCCTTTGTAAGGCTCAGGTGGTCTAAATTCACGAATTTGAGCAGCAACTTGACCTACCACTTGTTTATCACTACCTTTGATAATAACATTGTTTTTATCAACAGTAATTTCTATGCCTTCTGGAATAGCATAGTTGATAGGATGAGAAAAACCTAAAGCAAGTTCAAGAACTTTACCTTTTAACGCAGCTTTATAACCAACACCGTTGATTTCTAAAGTTTTGCTAAAACCATCGGTTAAACCGATGATGATGTTTTGAGCTAAAGCTCTATAAGTTCCCCAATAAGCTCTACTTTGTCTATCTTCACCTTTAGGAGAGAAAAGAATTTGTCCTTCTTTAATCTCAACATTAACATTTGCTTTTGTATCAAGCTCTTTTGCTAAATTTCCTTTTTTGAATTTTAGCAAGTTACCTTCTAATTTTACTTCTACTCCACTTGGAATAGCAACTGGTTGTTTACCTATACGAGACATTCATTTTTCCTTTTTACTTGTCTACGATATGACTACTTTATAAGAATGGATACCGAATACCATAAAAAGTAGAAACTCTTACCAAATAGTACATAAAACTTCGCCGCCAACGCCTGCTTTGTAAGCTTCGTCGTTAGCTAAAACACCTTTTGAAGTGCTTACTACGATAGTACCATAACCGTTTTTAAATCTTTTGATCTCATCTTTGCCTTTATAAACACGACGACCAGGTTTAGAAATACGCTTAACTTCGTTAATTACGCTTTTACCTTTTTCATCGTATTTTAAAACTACATTGATGAATTTCTTTTTATCCTCTTCAATAACATTAAAGCTTTCAATATAGCCTTTAGCTTGGAAAATTCCAAGTAAAGCTTCGATAACTTTAGAATGCAAAAGTTGAGTAGTTTCTAATCTTCTCATCCCTGCATTTCTAATTCTTGTTAGTGAATCTGAAATTAAATCATTTATCATGGTTCTTTCCTCTTACCAACTTGCTTTTTTAAGACCAGGAATTAAACCTTCATTTGCCATTTTTCTTAAGCAAACTCTGCAAATTCCAAAATCTCTATAAACTGAATGTGGTCTTCCACAAATTTGGCATCTAGTATACCCTCTAACGCTAAATTTAGGTTTGCGGGCAGCTTTTGCAATCATTGATTTTTTAGCCATATTACTTTCCTTTTGCAAATGGCACGCCAAATAATTCTAATAATTTTTGTGCCTCTTTATCTGATTTTGCTGTTGTAACGATAGAAATGTTCATACCATGAGTTCTTAAGATTTTATCATATTCAACTTCTGGGAACATTAACTGCTCATCTAAACCAAAGTTATAGTTTCCTCTTCCATCAAAACCATCTCTTGGAAGACCTCTAAAGTCTTTAACACGAGGAAGAGCTATAGTAATAAGCTTATCTAAGAAAGCATACATATTGTCTTTTCTTAATGTTACCATTACACCTACTGGGAAGCCTTCTCTCACTTTAAAACCAGCAACTGATTTTTTAGCTTTTGTGATAACTGCTTTTTGTCCAGCGATCAATGAAATAGTATCTGCAACATTTTGTAATACTTTTTGATCTTTTGCTAATTCCCCAGCACCTACGCTGATTACAACTTTTTCAATAAAAGGAATAAGCATAGGATTTTTGATATCAAATTCTTTTACTAAAGCAGGTTTGATATTTTGAGTATATTTTTCTTTCAATCTCATCATCTTATTCTCCTGCCTTTGCTACATTTGAAATATCCATTGGCATTTCTTTGTTGATAAAACCGCCATTTGGATTTTTATCACTTGGCTTAACAGCTTTTTTAGCGATTTTACAACCCTCAACAATTACTTTATTTGTTTTAGGGAATACTGCTAAAACTTTACCTGTTTTGCCTTTGTCATCGCCTGCGATAACTTTTACCATATCATTCTTTTTAATTTTTAATTTCATTACAACACCTCCGGTGCTAGTGAAACAATTTTCATAAAGCCACCATATCTTACTTCACGACCTACTGGTCCAAAAATACGCGTTCCGATAGGCTCTCTTTTGGCATCAAGAATAACTGCTGCATTTTCATCAAAACGAATTAAAGAACCATTATCTCTATGAATTTCTTTTTTAGTTCTAACGATAACTGCTTTTACTACTTGACCTTTTTTAACTTTACCATTTGGTAGAGCTTTTTTTACAGATGCAACGATTACATCACCAACAGTAGCGTATCTTCTTTTACTACCACCTAAAACCTTAATACACATTAATTCTTTTGCGCCGCTATTATCAGCAACTGCAAGCCTAGTAAAACTTTGAATCATTACTCAACTCCTGCTGATACTATAGTTTTTAAGCGAAATGATTTTCTCTTAGAAAGTGGTCTACATTCAATAGCAACTACAGTATTTCCCACTTTAAGTTCATTTCTTTCATCATGAATTAAATATTTTTTAAAGCGTTTTACGATTTTTCTGTATTTTGGGTGAACCACTTTTCTTTCAACCAAAATTGTTGCTGTTTTATCTCCAGCAATTTGAACAACAACGCCTTGAATTTCTCTTTTAAATGCCATTTTCTATCCTTATTTTAAAGCGCTAATTGCAGTATTGATTCTAGCGATGTCTTTTTTAACTTCGCTAATCTCTTTAGGATTAGTTAGCTGCATTGTTTTTAGCTTTTGTCTTAAAGTAAATAAAAGCACCTTTTTTTCTTTTAGCATTGTTGCAAGCTCACCTGCTGTTTTATCTTTAATCTCAGTATATTTCATTTTGGCTCTCTCTTGTAACAAACTTAGTTTTAAATGGCAATTTATGCATCGCTAAAGTTAAAGCTTGTCTTGCCATTTCTTCATTAACCCCTGCCATTTCATAAATGATACGACCTGGTTTAATGTTCATTACCCATTCCTCAACTGCACCTTTACCTTTACCCATACGAGTTTCTAAAGGTTTTTTAGTTAGAGGTTTATCTGGGAAAACTCTAATCCAAGTTTTACCTTGTCTTTTTACAAAACGAGTTAAAGCAATACGAGCTGCTTCGATTTGACGTGAATTGATACGGCCAGCTTCAGTTGCTTTTAGGGCAAAATCACCAAAAGTAAATTCAGTCCCTCTGTTGGCATAACCTCTGTTACGCCCTTTCATCATTTTACGATATTTTGTTCTTTTTGGCATTAACATGATTATTTACCTCTTCTTGCTCTTCTAGTTTTTTTAGCTGGAGCGTTTTCTTCGGTTTTTTCAGGTTGAACACCCTTTTGTAAAACTTCACCTTTGAAGATCCATACTTTAATACCTATGTTTCCATAAGTAGTATGTGCTTCTGCAAAACCATAATCGATTTTTGCTCTTAAAGTGTGAAGTGGAACACGACCTTCTAGGTACCATTCAGTTCTTGCCATTTCAGCACCACCTAAACGACCTGAAACTGAAACTTTAATCCCTTTAGCACCTGCTTTTTGCGCTCCTTGAATTACTTTTTTCATTGCTCTTCTAAAAGCAATTCTTTTTTCAAGTTGAGTAGCAACACTTTCAGCTGCAAGCTGAGCTGAAGCACCCGCTTTTCTTTCTTCTTTGATATTGATATTAACTTCTTTTTTGATTAAATCTTGAAGTTCTTTTCTTAAAATATCAACATCACTACCTTTTTTACCAATAATAATCCCTGGTCTTGCAGCTACAACAGTTACTCTTAATTTTTTCGCTGTTCTTTCTACAAGAATTTGGCTAATTCCTGCATAATAAAGTTTTCTTTTTAAGAAAGTTCTGATTTTATAATCTTCACCAATATTTTCTGCTAAATTAGCTTTTGTAGGAAACCATCTTGATTCCCAATTTCTATTAATTCCTAGTCTTAAACCAATCGGATTTACTTTTTGTCCCATATTAGCTTTCCTTTTTCACTGATGCTTTTTTAGCTTTTGTAGTTTTTTCAGCACTTGCTTCTACTTTACTAACTTCTACCAAAATGTGTGAAGTTGGCTTTCTAATACGACTAGCACTTCCTCTAGCTCTTGGTCTAAATCTTTTTAAAACCGCACCAGCATCAACACGACAACTTGAAACAACAACTTCATTTGCTTCAAATCCGCCATTTGCTACAGCACTTGAAATAGCATTTGCTATAAATTTAGCACCTTTATTTGGCATAAATTTCAAACTAGCTAATGCAAGCTCTGCATTCATACCTTGAACTTCTCTAGCAATCAATCTCGCTTTAGTTGGAGATAATCTTATGAATTTAATTAACGCTCTACTCATAAATCTCCCTTACTTACCTATTTTTTTCTGAACAGAGCCTTTGTGACCCTTAAATGTTCTAGTAGGTGCAAATTCACCTAATTTGTAACCGATATGATTTTCAGTAACATATACTGGGATAAAGCTTTTTCCATTATGAACATTAAAAGTTAAACCTATCATATCAGGTATAATAGTGCTGCGTCTTGACCAAGTTTTAATTGGCTTACCATCGTTAGCTTTTTTAGCAGCGATGACTTTTTTCATTACATGGTCATCAACAAAAGGACCTTTTTTTAGTGACCTAGCCATCTTACTTTCCTTTTCTTCTTGAAATTATTAGCTTATCGCTAGCTTTTTTACGGCGAGTTTTAGCACCTTTAGTTGGTTTACCCCATGGAGTAACTGGATGACGGCCTGAATTTTTCTTACCTTCACCCCCGCCGTGTGGGTGATCAACTGGGTTCATCGCAGAACCTCTTGTTTGAGGACGAATACCTCTATGGCGATTTCTACCAGCTTTACCGATAGTCACATTTGACCATTCTTCATTACCAACTTCACCGATACTTGCCATACATTCAGCTAAAACTTGTCTCATTTCACCACTTGCAAGTCTTAAAATAACGTATTTTTCTTCTTTACCCATTAATTGAGCATAAGCACCTGCTGAACGGATCATTTGACCGCCTTTACCTGGCTTTAACTCAATATTGTGTACGATAGTACCCACTGGGATGTTTCTTAATTTCATTGCATTACCTGGTTTAATGTCAAGTCCGCTTTCAGCAGCACAAACAACATCACCAACACTTAAACCTTTTGGTTGTAAGATGTATCTTTTTTCACCATCTCTATAAGAGATTAATGCAATACGACAATTTCTGTATGGATCGTACTCGATTGCTTCAACTTTGCCCTCAATACCAAATTTTCTTCTTTTAAAATCTATAATTCTGTAAAGTTTTTTAGCACCTGCTTCTTTATGACGGCTTGTGATTCTACCATTATTGTTACGACCTGCATGAGCTGGAAGTTTTACAAGTAATGAACGTACACTAGCTTTTGCTGTGATATCATCAGAGCTTACACCTGTGATGTATCTTCTACTTGGAGTATATGGTTTATAAGTTTTAATTGCCATCTTATGCCTCCGAACTTTCTAAGCTCACACCTTCTGGTAGCTTAACATAGAATTTTTTAAAGCTATTTCTTTGACCTTCACGACCTCTAAAACGCTTTACTTTTCCATCCATTTTTAAAGAATTAATTCTTACTGGAGTTACACCAAAATATTCTCTTAAAACTTCTTTTAGACCATTTTTAGTCATTTTTGGAGAAGTTTGAATAACTACAACACCTTGCTCTTGAAGGTTTAAGCTTTTTTCAGTGTAAAGTATTGTTTTTATATCAGTAATATCTGCCATTTTAACCCTCTTTTACGATAGATTCAAGCGCTGCTTTTTCAATGATAACAGCATTAAATACAGATACTAAATAAGCATTTACTTCGCTAATATCAACTACATAG
This sequence comes from Campylobacter sp. W0066.2, assembly GCF_024723515.1. Taxonomy (NCBI): domain Bacteria; kingdom Pseudomonadati; phylum Campylobacterota; class Epsilonproteobacteria; order Campylobacterales; family Campylobacteraceae; genus Campylobacter; species Campylobacter sp. W0066.2. Next base: position 60,414 of record NZ_JANQCV010000011.1, read on the forward strand.
CAATTTGCTAAGTTTCTAAAAGCAAGAAGTGTTTTTTCATCTAGTAAATCTTTTACAATTAAAGCATCTTTTAAACCAAGCTTTTTAATAACTGCATTTGCATCTTTTGTTTTACCGCTTTCAATGCTTAAACTATCTAATGAGAATAATGCATTGTTTTGTGCTTTATCAGCCAATGCTCTTTCAAGCGCTAAGCGTTTTTGTTTTTTATTAACTTTTTGGAAATAGTTACGATTGTTTGTAGGACCAAATGCCACAGCACCACCAACCCAAACATTCGTTCTTGTTGAACCTGCTCTTGCACCACCACGACCTTTTTGTCTCCATGGTTTTTTACCACCACCGCTTACATCGCTTCTACCTTTAGTATGAGCTGTGTTTGCTCTAAGGCTAGCAAGATAAGATTTTACATATAAATAAAGGTTGTGAGGATTAACTTCTGCATATTTTGCTGGAAGATCGAGTTCACTAGCTTTTTCAAATTTATCATTTAAAACAGTTACTTTACTCATTTTGCAATCCTTATTTTACCCATAGCACCATTAAATCCTGGTACCGCACCTTTTACTACTAAGATGCCATTTTCTTCATCAAATGAAACTACTTCATTTTTAACAGTAACTTTTACATTACCATAATGACCTGCCATTTTCATACCTGGTTGAACACGACCTGGCCATTCGCGGTTACCGATTGATCCGTGACGTCTGTGGAATCTTGAACCGTGACTTGCAGGACCTCCAGCAAATCCGTGTCTTTTAACAACCCCACTATAACCTCTACCTTTAGAATTAAAGCTTACTTTTAAGATAGAAGCTTCTTTTAAAGGATTAAGATCAATATCACCTGCTTCTGTATTTGCCACTTCTAAAGAAGCAAATCTATTATATTCAGCTGAAAGATTGTATTTTTTTTGCTGACCTGCAATGCATTTATTATTTGCTTTGCCTTTTACATAAGCAACCAAAGCTTTTCCATTTTCTACTTCACATACTTTAGTTTGAACAAGTTTAAGTAAGGTTACAGGAATGCTTGGTGTGCTGATTGTTCTACTCATACCAATTTTTTCTACAATGTATTCCATATTCTATCCTTATTTACCCATAGCTCTTACTTCAACATTGACCTCTGGAGCCAAGTCAAGCTTAGTGAGTGAATCTACTGTATCTGGAGTAGCTGCTACAATATCAAGCATACGAGCATGAATTCTCATCTCAAATTGTTCGCGTGAATCTTTATTGATGTGTGGAGATTTCAAAACTGTGTATCTTTTGATTTTTGTAGGCATTGGCACTGGACCTCTGATGTCAGCACCTGTTCTTTTAACAGCTTCTACAATTGCTGCAACTGTGCGATCTAGAACTCTGTGGTCATAAGCTTTTAGCTTAAGCCTGATTCTTTCCATATTTTTTTCCTTTGTAAAGAACTCGTTAGACCCATAAGAATCTAACCACCATATAAAATGATGTTGAGATTATATAAAAAGAGCCTTTGCTATGTCAAGAAATTTATACATTTTTTTTTAATTATTTTCCTTTTAAAAAGGATAAAAATTAAATTTTATCAAATTTATAAGATTTTTTATACATTAAGAAAATCTAAGAAAAGATATAGTATGATTTCAAAATCTAAAGGGGCATTAGCTCAGCTGGGAGAGCACAACGCTGGCAGCGTTGGGGTCAGCGGTTCGAACCCGCTATGCTCCACCATTTAGTATAAAGAAATTTATGAAATCACTACAATTTTTTTACGATAATTACCCAAAATTTCAAAAATTTGATGAAAGAAAAATTCAAATCCAAACCCATAAAAACATCATCATAAAAGGTGGTTTTGCAAGTGGTAAGAAAAATTTGATTTTAAATTTTTTGTCTTTATATAAAGCAGAAAATATACTTTTTATTGATTGTGATGATTTGAAATTTCAAGCAAGCGCTTTAATAAATTTAAATTCGTTTTTAACTTATAATCCACAGATTAAATTCCTCGCACTTTGCAACTTTGCTCATGATTTTGACTTTGCTAGTTTAAAACACCTTAATTTGCAAATCATAATAAGTGTTTGTGATAGTAATTTTTGCTTAGATCAGTTTGAAGAACTTCATTTGGATTATTTAGACTTTGAAGAATTTTTAAGTCTAAATAAAAAATATGCTGATACCAAAACCATGGTAAGTTATTTTTTACACACAGGACGCAATGTGATTTTAAATCACAACTTTAACACAAACTCATCATACCTAAAAAGCTTTTATACCCCATTAGAGCTTACCATACTCAAACAAATTGCCTTAGAACTTGGGAATGAATTTAGTGTTAATGAACTATTAAAGACTCTAAAAAATAGTATAAAAATTTCCAAAGACACCTTATATAAAAGCATAGAAAAACTAGAATCAAACTACACTTTGTATTTTGTAAAAAATCTTGAAAAAAATTTAAAAAAAGTATATTTTTGTGACTTTTCATTAAAAAATTCTCTAAGCATACAAAAAGACTTTAGTGCTTTGTTTGAAAATTTGATTTTAAGCGAGTTATTTAAATTTAAACAAGAAATTTTTTATACTAAGCATTTTGATTTTTACTTACCAAGTCTTAAAAATGCATTTTTATGCTCACCCTTTAAAGATAAAGATTTACTTAGCTTAAAAGTCAAAAAAATACTTAGTAAAAACCAACTCGCACTTTCAACTATTTATATCATCACGCTTTCACAAAGAGATGAGTTTTTCATTGAAGGGGTGCGCGTGATGATTTTACCTTTTGATGAGTGGGCCTTGGGTAATTAATCTAACTCATCAAGATTATGTTGCTCGATAATAGATAAAATAAGCTTAGTATAATTACTTTTAATCTCTGAGTATTTTTCTAAATGACTTGCTGCTTCTTTACCATCAAGTTTTTTATTTTCACTTATAGTATTCCATCGCCAAGCCCTAAATTCTTTATAAGCATCGTGGCGATTTAAATTAAGCAAGTATGAATCCACACTTTCTTGTAAGCTATCAAATATACGAATTTTATGAGTTTTACCCTCGCCTCTTTCTTTTGGAATTAAACCTTTTTCACCCCAAGTCCATTCTCCAAATAAATTATTTGCCTCTTTAGCAAAACGACTTGTGCCAGTTGCACTTTCAATAATTGCTTGAGCTATGGCTAAAGACTTTGGCACCTTTTGGATACGCATTTGGTACTCTTTGTGATCGTATAAATTTTTAACACGGTATTTTTCTTTTAAAGACCATAGTTTTTGCACAGCATTAGTATTTAGCTTTCTAAAATTATTCTTTATGGCTTCTTTAAAGAAAAATTCTATAAATTCTTTTTCTTTTTCTATCTCTTTAAAAGAAACATCTAATAAAGCATTGATTTTTTTGATAAAAACTTCACGCTTTTCTTTTATACTTAAAGTATAGTATTGCTCATCAAAACCTGCTATAAATTCAGCTTTTAAAAATAAAACACTACTAAGCAAAATTATAATCAGCTTCAAAACAGCACTTCACCTTTCCTCTAAAAAATATTTGATCCTCTTCTAATCTAAAATGCAAACTTTCATTGATTTTTGGCTTTACCAAAATATCATCTTTTACTTTTTGATTTAAATACGCTAAGTAAAAACAAGCCCCCATGCCCGTACCACAAGCTAAAGTCTCATCTTCCACCCCACGCTCATAAGTTCTAACTCTTATAAACTCTTCATCTTCCACTTTAGCAAAATTAACATTTGCATTATATTTTTTACGCACTTCTTTGCATAAATTGACATCAAATTCGTTTAAACTATCTACAAAGGTTACTATGTGTGGAACTCCTGTATTACAACCTTGCCAAATTCTACCCTTATACTCAAAAGCTTCTTTGATATCCTTTACCCCACTAAGTTTGACTTCAACCATATCATCATCAACAAAAGATTTTATAAGTCCTGCACCGGTTAAGAAATTTAAATATTGAGATTTTTTTAAATAATGATGAGCAAAATGCGCTGCTGCGCGTGAGCCATTACCACACATACTTGCTTTACTCCCATCACAATTATAAAATTCCCATTCAAAATCATATCTATCATGAGGCACTACCACTATAAGTCCATCAGCGCCTATGCCCTCATAACGATTGCAAAGAATTCTAGCTAATTCACTGCGATCCTTCTTTTCGCTATCTGCAAACACCACAAAATCATTCCCGCTAGCACAGTACTTGTAAAATTTCATTTTTCAACCTTTAAAGTGTGTTTTAAAAAATTTAGCACATTTTTCTCAAAATTTTCATAACCTGAAGTATTTTTTATCACAAAATCTGCTTTTTTTAGTTTTTCTTCTATATCAAGTTGTAAATCAATTCTTTTTAAGGCTTCATTTTCATCTAAATTATCTCTTTGCATTAATCTTTGAAGCAAAAGTTCTTTTGGAGTATAAATCAATATACTTTTTCCTAAATTTTGATAATGATTATTTTCAAAAAATAAAGGCAGTTCTATAAAAAAAGCCTTGTTGCTTTTATCTAAAATTTGAGCTTTTTGCAAAATCACTTCTTTGATTTTAGGATGTAAAAAATCTTCTAACTTTTTTTTGGCGTTTAAATCATTAAATACAATAGTGCCAAGTTTTTTTCTATCTATTTTTCCAGCTATGAGCAAATCATCATTGTTAAAAAGCTTAGCTATAAAATTTGCATTTTCATTTAAAAGCTCATGAGCTATCACATCTGCGCTTAAAGTATCAAAACCCAAATTTTGAACTATTTTTATAAAGCTTGACTTTCCACCTGCTATACTTGATGTTACAAAATAAGCATTTTGCATAATTTAGCCTTAAAACATTTTTAGTTAAAATACCTTTTAAATTCTTAAAGGAAGATAAATGAATATAAGCTATGAAGATGCGGGCGTAAGTATAGACAATGGCAATGCTTTTGTAGAAGCAATCAAGCCTTTAGTAAAAGAAACTTTTAATGAAAATGTTTTAGGTGGCATAGGCTCTTTTTCGGGTGCTTTTGCTATGCCAAGTGGTTTTAAAAATCCTGTTATGCTAGCAGCAACTGATGGAGTGGGTACGAAGTTGCGCCTTGCTATTGATAGTCAAAAATTTGACACTATAGGCGAGGATTTAGTAGCAATGTGTGTGAATGATTTAATTTGTAATTTTGCTACGCCTTTGTTTTTTCTAGACTATTATGCAACCGCAAAGTTAGATGTGGAAGTTGCTAAAAAAGTTGTAGCAGGGATTGCTAATGGTTGTAAAAAAGCAAATTGTGCTTTAATAGGTGGAGAAACCGCTGAAATGCCTGGCATGTATCATAGCAATGATTTTGACTTAGCAGGTTTTTCAGTAGGTATGGCTGAAAAAGATGAGATAGATAGAAGAAATTTTGTCAAAAATGGAGACATTTTACTAGCTTTGCCTAGTAGCGGGCTTCATTCTAATGGATATTCTTTAGCTAGAAAAGTATTATTTGAAGCACAAAAGCTTAAATTTGATGATAAAATAGAGGGTAAAAATTTAATCGATATCTTGCTTGAACCTACAAGAATTTATGTAAAAGACTTTTTAAAATTAAAACCATTCATTAATGCACTAGCTCATATCACTGGCGGTGGTTTGGTAGAAAATTTACCTAGAGTTTTCCCAAGAGGAATAGGTGCAATCATCAGAAAACATCATCTAAAAACTCCTGAAATTTTTTACCAAATAGGCCAAAGCGTAGAAGAAGCTGAAATGTACAGAAGCTTTAATATGGGTGTGGGTTTAGTTATGGTAGTAGATCCATCTAATGTAGGAAAAGTTTTAGAAAACTCAGACGCTTATGTAATAGGTGAAGTTGTATTAAATGAAGGGGTTGTTTTAGAATGAT